>JALYRN010000469.1 GCA_030855295.1 Myxococcota bacterium
GCTCTGCGGCGCGCCGTCGATCGCGGTCCCGGCGATGACGACCGACGTCACGCTGCCGATCGCCGCGCCGGGTCACATGGCCGCGGCGGCGATGGCGTGGCGGAGCGCGGGCTTCACCTGCTTCAAGGTGAAGGTCGGCCGCGCGTGGAAGAGCGATCGCGACGCGCTGCGCGCCGTGCACGCGGCGGTGCCCGAGGCGCGCTTTCGCCTCGACGCCAACGAGGGCTTCACTGCGGGCGACGCGATCGCGCTGCTCGAGGACGCGCTCGCGGCGGGCCTCGCGCTCGAGTGCTTCGAGCAGCCGTGCCGTCGCGACGATCTCGCCGGCATGGCGCAGGTCGCCTCGGCCTCCAGCGTGCCGGTCGTCGCCGACGAGTCGCTCCGCAGCATCGCCGACCTCGACGCCATCCTGCGCGCGGGCGCCGCGCGCGGTGTGAACCTCAAGCTCGTCAAGCACGGCGGCCCCCGCGCCGCCCTCGCGATCGGCCGCCGCGCCCAGGCCGAGGGCCTCGGCGTCATGGCGGGCGCGATGGTCGAGACGCGCCTCGGCCTGACCGCGATGGCGCACGTCGTCGTCGCGCTCGGTGGCGTCGACTGGCTCGACCTCGACACCGCGCTCCTGCTCGCGACCGATCCCTTCGAAGGCGGCATGCGCGTCGAGCGCAGCCACGTCGAGCTCAGCGGCGGCGCAGGGCTCGACGTGCGCGTCGGCGATGCGCGGTGATCGACAGGTCAGCAGCGCGGTGGGTGTCCGTAGAGCGTTGCTCGCGGTGGCCTTCGGCGTCCGCCCGGAGTGGCTGCCTCGGTCCGTGTAGAGCTCGGCGAACCGGCCGTGCCGACGCACGACCGCGAGCGCTCACCCGCCGAGCTCGTGGTCGGCCGCCTCGCAGGTCCTGCAACCCGTCGACGACGTACTGGCTCGTAGCGCGCCTTGATCCGGCGGACATGCCGCTCGCTCATCCCGAGAACGGTCGCCGCGAGCGCCCACGCCATCACTCCTGCGAACGCCTGAACCACGATCTCTCGCCTCGTCATCGTCATCGTCTTCGCCTTCCGGGCGGCCGCGGGCTCTGCTGCGTCCATCGCAGCGGCGTACCCGGTCGCGTCGGCGGGCGGACATCTCCACGGTCTCTACAGCCGCGCGAGCGCGACTCCAGCGCCTCGCTGACGCGCGACCACGAGCATCGAACCGCCGCATGAGCACGCTTGTCGATCGAGCCGGCAACTCCGCTCCTCTCGATGTCTGCCGAATCGAGAAGTGCGTCAGTCGGAGCGCGCGGCGGGCGACTCCGAGTGATGCGAAACAGCGCCGGGCAGACCGAGGTTGCATTCCGAGAGTGGGGAGGGAAACGACGCGGCGCGGGACGAAAGCCGCGCGGCGCACGGGCCGGGGTGTCGCACGCCGCGAGAGCGAAGCTGACCGGTCGTGAGCCCGTGCTCGTGACACTCAAGGTGCGGAAGGACGTGTGGAGCCTGCGCGCACGACGGACGTTCCTGCGCGTGGTCGCCGCGCTCGGTGCGGCGGCCGATCGCTTCGGCATGCGGATCACGCACTTCTCGGTGCAGCGGGATCACGGGCATCTCGTCGTGGAGGCGGAGAATCGGCGCGCGCTGGCGCGCGCCGTCAAGGGCCTCTGCGTCCGTATCGCGCGGGCCGTCAACGGCGCGATGGGCCGCACGGGCTCGGTGTTCGCCGACCGCTATCACGATCGCGTGCTCACGACGCCGCGCCAGGTGAGACATGCGATTGCGTACGTCATCTGCAATGCGCGCAAGCACGGGCTCGCGCCGCGCTCGCGCCGGTGGGTCGATCCGTGCTCGTCGGCGGTGCTGTTCGACGGCTGGTCGTGCGACATCGATGCTCCGCGCGATGGGATCGCGAGAGTGGTCGCAGCTCCGCGTACGTGGTTGCTTCGGGTCGGGTGGCGGCGCGCCGGGGGCGCGATCGATCCCGCGCACCATCCCGGCCGCGCGCCCGGGTGATCGAGATCGGTGACATCTTCGGATCGTCTCCGCGCCCTGGTGAACGCGTACGCTGCCGACACCCGGTGAGCGGGTACACGATCGACACCCTCGCGATCGGAATCGGCGATCAGCAGAGCATGCCGGGGATCGGGCCGGTCGCGTGGGCCTCGTCGCCGAAGGACGTCGCCGGTGAGCCGAAGGCGTTCAGCAGGGTGAGCCAGTAGTCGTTGAGCGAGGCGCCGTCGCGCTGGAGGGCGCGGCCGGTCTGGAGGCGGCCGCCGAGCGAGCCGATGCCGAGCAGCGGGAGGCGCTCGGCGCGGTGGGTGTGCGCGTTGCCGGAGACGTGCAGGCAGAAGGAGCTGTCGAGGAGGGTGGCGTCGCCGATGCTGACGTCGGCGAGGCGGCCGGCGAAGCCGGTCAGCGTCGAGACCTGCCACTGCATGACCTCGAGGAGGTTGTCGCGGTAGACGCTGTGGCTGTGCGACATGTTGTGGTGGCTGACGCGGCCGTCGCCATCGTCGTTGCAGTCGGTCGTGTTCGGATCGGAGACGTCGTTGTCGCAGACACCGAAGCTCAGCCACGGGAACGTGTGGTTGGTCGTCTCGCCTTCGCTGCGCGACATGAAGGTCGCGACGCGCGTGAGGTCGCACGCGAACGCGAGCGCGATCACGTGGAACATGCTGTCGGTGACCTGCGGCAGGTAGCGCGAGTCACCGATGTTGTGGCCGTAGGTCGGCGGGCCCGCCGCGCCGTCGCAGCTGATGATCGGCGCGCGCAGCTGCTGCTCGACCTCGCGGATGCGCTGCATGTGCTCGTCGAGCCGGCGCTTGTCGGCGGCGCCGAGGCGACGGTGGAGCGAGCCGTAGTCCTCGAGGACGTCGTCGAGCAGCGACGCGCGCCGCTGTCGACGCGCCGCCTCCGCCGCGGCCGCCTCGGGGTTGGCGATGTCGCCGAAGAGGCGATCGAAGACGCTCTGCGCGCCAGCCTCGTTCGCTGCGGGGGTGCTGGCGGACTCGTAGGAGAGGAACCGGTACTGACCGCTGCTCGGGTTGCTGGCGCTGACGTTCGCGCTCTTCGACCCGGTGTTCAGTACGAGGTTCGCCGGCGCGGTCGGGTCGGTGGCGCGGATGTGATCGGCGATCACGCGATCGATCGAGCGACCCTGGCCGAGCCCGTTGGCGTCGATGCCGCGGCAGGTCGTCAGCGCGGCGTGCGCCTCGTGGCCGTCGCGCTTGCTGTAGTTGTCGACGCCGTCGACGATCAGCAGGCGATCGCGGAACTGCGAGACGGTGTGGGTCGCGAGCGCGAAGCCCTCGAGCTGCATCGCGGGGCCGAGGTCGAAGTCGGTGTCGCTCCGCCGCACCGGGAAGTAGTCGTCCATGATGCCGCCGTTGCCGGTGCACATCAGGAAGAAGCGCTGCGGCGAGAGCTCGCCGCCGGGCTCGAGCGCCGCGGAGCGCGCGGCGACGATCTCGCCGTCGGGGCGCGTGCAGCCCATCGCCTCGAGGACGGGGAGCGCGACGGCGGTGTAGCCGATGCCGCGGAGCACCGTGCGGCGGCTGAGGCGGCGGATCGTCATTCGGTCTCTCCAGCGAGGATGCGGTTGTGGGTGAAGGCGTCGCTCCCGACGTAGTCGAGGAGCTGCCCGAGGGTGCTGGGCTGCTCGGTCAGCGCGCGGAGCTGGCAGGCGTCGGCGGGCTCCGAGCGCTCGAGCCGGCGGCCGCTCGCGAACGTGAACAGCCACTGCGAGACGCAGGCCTGGACCTCTTCGCTCTCGGCCATGCGCGCCGAGACGTCCTGCGCGCCCTCGACCGGGCCGAGCCAGCGCGCCTCGCCGGCGGTGAGGATCGGCTCGCCGAAGAGGTCCAGCTCGCGGAGCTCGCCCTCGCGGCCCAGCTCACCGAACGCGAAGCCCAGCGGGTTGATCGTGCCGTGGCACGAGGCGCACGAGGGGTTGGTGTCGGTCTCCGCGAGGCGCTCGCGCTCGGAGCCGGTCTCGCGCGCGACGAAGTCGTTCGCGGCCGCGGGGATCGGGCCGAACTCGGAGCAGAAGAAGCGGCGCACGAGGTACGCGCCGCGGTGGATCGCGGTGCGCTCCTCGGCCCACGTGGCGCCCAGGAAGGAGCCCTGCTGCAGCAAACCGCGGCGCACGTCGCTCTCGACCGGGCGCAGCGTGTCGCCCGCGACGGCGGGCTCGCCGTAGGTCGAGGCGAGCGTCTCGTCGAGCATCGCGAAGCCGCCGTCGAGCAGCATCTCGGTGCCGCCGCGCCGCGTGAACACGACCTCCTCGACGAACGCCATGGTCTCGTCCCGCCAGCGCTCCGCGAGATCGCTGTCGCCCTCGAGCTCGATCGACTGCAGCTCGCCGAGCTCGAGCCAGTCGAAGAAGAGGCGCCCGAGGTGCGCGCGCGCGACCTCGGTCGGACGATCGCCGTCGAAGAGGAGACGCTCGGCCCAGGTCCGGCGCGAGGCGGCGTCGTCGAGCGCGCCTTCGGTCGCGGCGGCGATCAGGGCGTCGCTCGGCGGCTCTCCGGTGAGCGTGAACGAGAGGCGCGACGCGAGCTCGTGCGCGGTGAGCCGACGCAGCTCGCCGGCGCCGTCGCCGAGCTCGGGGCGGTAGAACGTCTCGGGCGCGAGCAGGACGCGGCGCACCGTGGACAGCAGCTCCTCGCCGCTGCCCGCCGCGAGCTCTCGCTCGTAGGTGGACATCAGGGCCGCGAGCTCGCCCGTGCCGATCGGACGGCGGAACGCGCGCTGGGCGAGCGCGATGACGAAGCGCTCCGCGCACGCGCGGCTCGCGTCGTCCGCCACGCAGACGTCGAAGCGCGGCGCGACGTCGGCGCTCAGCAGCGCGGCGGCGATGACGTCGGCGTCGTCGAGCATCGCCTCGACCGCGGCGGTGGTCACGCCCGCGGCGGCGTCGTTGCGCAGCATGCCGCCCGAGGTGCCCAGCTGATCGGGACCGCGCAGCTCGGCGGAGACATCACGCCCGACGAGCGCCGAGTACACCGCCGCGTACTCGTCGCGATCCATCCGCCGCATCGGCAGGGCGAGGTACGGATCCACCGCCTCGCACTCGTCGGCGGTGGGGAAGTGATCCATCGGTCTCACCGGCTCCACCGCGCCGGCATCGCCGATCACGCCCGAGCAGGCCGCGAGGAGCAGAGCGAGGACTGGGGGAATGATGCGAGTCACGGCGTCGCTGCTGTGCAGCTCTCGTACCGTGGCCATGGTGCCGCAGAAAGCGCTGCAGATGCGGGCGATTGGCGGCTCGCGGCGCGCCCGCGCTGCTCGCACGGGTGCTTGCGCAGCTGGTTTGCGCAGCTGGTTTGCGCAGCTCGGTTGCGCAGCTCGGTTGCGCAGCCGGGGCGCGCAGCCCTCGTCGTGCGCTGCGTCAGGGGCGCGGCGCGCGTCGCGCGAGCACCAGGTCGAGGATCGGCTCCATCCCCTCGGAGAGCCGCAGGCCGGTGCACGGTCGCTCGCTGCGCGAGACCAGCTCGACCACCCGGCGGCCGTACGGGAGCTCGCTGCCCCACACCACACGCACGGTGCTCGGAGACGTCGCGGCGAGCGCCGCGAGCAGATCGTCGTCGGTGATCGCGGGGACGTCGGTCGCGTCGACGATCACGACGACGACGCCCGCGCGCAGCGCGCGCTCGACCGCCGCGCGATCCCCCGCCGAG
>JALYRN010000470.1 GCA_030855295.1 Myxococcota bacterium
CCCCAGGCCCCGTCCTTGGTCGCGACGACGCTGCGGCTGCGCCCGAGCGCGGCCCGGCGGACGATCCCTCCCGTGCTGGGCGCCATCGGGCTGCTCGCGGCGGGGACCCTCGCGTTCGTCGCGGCGCGCGCGCTCGGCGGTGCGCCGCAGCCCGAGGTGCCGCACGGGATCGTACCGCCCGCGACGCCGATGACCGCGCCGCCCGAACGGGGCGCCGCGTCCGCGCTGCGGCCGCTCCACGTCGTGTCCGAGCCGCCGGGCGCCGCGATCGCGATCGACGGCATCGACATCGCGGCGCAGACGCCCGCGGTCGTCGCGGTCGATCCTCGCATCCCGGTGATCTACGTCGGCGTGTCGCTCGAGGGATACGGGCCCGAGTCGCGGGAGGTATCGAGCTCGATTCGCGAAGCGCGCTTCGTGCTCTCGCCGACCGCGATCGACGCCGGGATCGCGGCCGATCCCGAGCCTCCTCCGCGCCGCCGTCGCGGCCGACGGCGGACGCGCTAGCTACGGTAGTTGGCGTTCACGGCGACGTAGTCCGGGCCGAGATCGCACGTCAGGTAGTGGGCGCGACCGCGTCCCTTCCCGAGCGTGATCCGGATCGTGTACTCGGCGCGGGCCAGGATCGTCGCCGCGCGCGCCTCGGCCTCGCGACCGACCGGCATCCCGCCCAGCACGATCGCCTCGTCCTCGATACGGATCTCGGCGCGATCGGGATCGAACGCGACGCCGGCCCGCCCGGCCGCGGCCAGGATGCGACCCCAGTTCGCGTCGCGGCCGTGCAGCGCGGTCTTCACCAGCGGCGAGGTCGCGATGGTGCGCGCGACGTTCCGCGCCGCGCGATCGCTGGATGCCCCGTCGACCTCGATGCGCGCGACGTGACGGGCGCCCTCCCCGTCACGCACGATGCTCCGCCCGAGCGCGCCGAGGACGTCGGTGATCGCCGCGGAGAGCGCGCGCAGCTCGCGCGATCCCGCGCGCACCGTCCCCGCGCGGCCCGACGCCAGCAGCAGGATCGTGTCGTTGGTGCTGGTGTCGCCATCGACCGTGATCGCGTTGAACGTCGACGCGACCGCGTCCCGCAGGATGCGGCGCAGCAGCGCGGGGCTCGCGCCCGCGTCGGTCACGACGAAGCCGAGCGTCGTGGCCATGTCGGGGTGGATCATCCCCGCTCCCTTCGCGATGCCGAGCACGCGCGCGGTCTTCCTGCCGAGCCGCACCTCGGTGCTCGCGACCTTCGGCCACTGATCGGTCGTCATGATCGCGCGCGCGAAGTCGGCGCCGCCGTCGGGCGAGAGCGCCTCGACCAGCCGCGCGCTCGCGCCGACGATGATCTCGGCCGGCAGCAGCGCGCCGATCACGCCGGTCGACGCCGGCACCACCGCCCGCGCATCGATCGCGAGCCGCTCCCCGATGGCGGCCGTCGTGCGCCGCGTCGCCTCGAGCCCGGGCTTTCCGGTGCACGCGTTGGCGTTGCCGCTGTTGACGAGCACGGCGGTCGCGCGCCCGCCGCGCACCCGCTGCTTCGCGACCCGCACCGGCGCGGCCTGGACGCGGTTGCGCGTGAACACGCCGGCGATCGCGACCGGCTCGTCCGCCGCGATCAGCGCGAGGTCGGCCCGACCGTTGGCCTTGATGCCCGATGCGATGCCGGCGAAGCGGAAGCCTGGCACCGAGACCGGCTGATCGGACACCGACGGAACGGGCGGCAGAGGAGCGCGAGGTGTGGCCATGACGGCGCGCAAGGTATCCGTGTCGCCCGCGGGTTCCAAGGGTGGCCGGTGGCGCGAAGCGCCGCGGATCCCGCATTGCCGGAGGGGGGAAGCGTGCTACCCCAATCCGCTTTTCCCGATGCTGACGAGCCCCGACGAGCTGGAACGCCGACTCGCGTTCGTCCGCCACCTGATGAGCGAGGGCATCCCGTTCAACCGGATGCTCGGCGTGCAGGTGAGCGAGATCGCGCAGGGCCGGGCGGTGCTCACGGTGCCGTTCAAGCCCGAGCTGATCGGCGATCCCGACCGTCCGGCGCTGCACGGCGGCGTGCTCTCGGCGGTGGCGGACGCGGCAGGGGGTTGCGCCGTGTGGACGACGGTCCGAGAGACCGATCGTATCTCGACGATCGATCTGCGGATCGACTACCTGCGCCCCGCTCGGCTGGAGATGTTCCACGCGATCGCGACCGTGCTGCGCCGGGAACAGAGTGGGCGTCGCCAACGTCCTGCTCGTCCATCCGAGCGCGCCGAGCGAGCCCGTCGCCGAGGCCAAGGGCGTGTACTCGGTCAAGCGCGCGGACGATTGAGGGCTCCGTCGCCATCGCAGAAGTCGGCCGTCGCAGAAGACGTCGGCCAGGGACCGGATCGGGATTTCGACAGCATGAGCAGCAGCGACGTGATCGAGCACGAGCCGGCCGAGCGGGACGTCGAGGACGAGCAGTCGCGCATCGTCTCCGAGGAGGAGCGCGTGCTCGCGCGTGTGCTCAAGAACGTGGCGGCGCGCCGCATGCGCGCGCCGAGCGAGGGCATCGACTACGACGCCCAGCTGCTCTCGCTGCGCGATCAGATCAACGAGGCGCGCCTCGAGGACGTGCCGCCGCTGATCGAGGAGATGGAGCGGCTGACCGAGGTCGCGTCGCGCCGGGCCAAGGTCACCGAGGGCGCGGTCGACGTCGACTCGCCGTACTTCGGCCGCCTCGTCCTCGAGGAGAACGAGCGCCGTCGCGAGGTGCTGATCGGGCGCAGCACGTACCTCGATCCGCGCACCGGCGTGCGCATCGTCGACTGGCGCGACGCGCCGGTCAGCCGGATCTACTACCGCTACGAAGAAGGCGATCCCTACGAGGAGAGCTTCGGCGGCCGCGAGGTCTACGGTGAGGTGCTCACGCGCCGGAGCCTTTCGATCAGCAGCGGCACGCTGCGCCGCATCGGCTCGCCGCAGGGCGTCTTCGTGCGAACGGTCGACGGCAGCTGGCGGCGCGCCGGCGAGTCCGCGACGCGGCTCAAGGGCGGCCAGGGCGCGGCGATGCGGCCGGAGGCGCACCATCGCCCCGAGCACCAGCCCTCGCGCGGCAAGCTCGGCACCGGCATCGAGGGCCGCGACGATCGCTTCCTGCCGGAGATCACCGCGCTGATCGATCCGCGGCAGTTCGATCTGATCACGAAGAGCGACGCGGGCCTGGTCGTGATCCAGGGCGGCGCCGGCAGCGGCAAGACGACGATCGGCCTGCACCGCCTCGCGTACCTCGCGTTCCAGGATCCGAAGCGCTTCCGGCCCGACCGGATGCTCGTGATCGTCTACAACGACGCGCTCGTCCGCTACATCTCGCGCGTCCTGCCGGCGCTCGGCCTGCCCGCGCACGGCTCGGGCGGCACGCCGGTCACGACGTACGAGCGCTGGGCCTCGAAGCAGCGCGTCCACCACCTGCGCGGTCTGCCCGAGAGCTATGATGGCGACACGCCCGGCGCGGTGACGCGCCTGAAGAAGCATCCTGCGATGCTCCGCGTGATCGACGACCTGGTCGCGCGCGCCGCGACCAAGCTCGACACGTGGCTCGAGGAGTCGCTGGGCACGATCGAGGGCAAGGACGAGGTGCTCGCGGCCTTCCGCGAGATGGATCGCTCGGCGCTCGCGGTGCGCCTGGTGCGCCTGACGAAGTGGCTCGCGGTCGAGCCGAAGTCGCCCGAAGCTGTCGCGCTCGAGAACGCCGCGCTCGCGGCCGTCGCGGAGGCGCTCGGCGATGCCGCCGCGCCGAAGCGATCGGCGCCGCGATCGATCGCGCTCAAGCACGCGGTCGAGCGCACCGCGACACGCGCGCGGCGCGAGCTGCTCGACGTCACCTCGGCGTGGGCCGAGATGCTCACCGATCGCGATGCGCTCCGCGCCGCGTTCGACGCGCACGCGCCGGGCGAGCTCGACGACGACGATCTTCGCACCGCGATGGCGTGGTGCATCGAGCGCTGCGGCCGCGTGATCCACGAGCTCGAGATGCGGCGCGACGACGGCGAGCGCGCGCGCGACGAGAAGAAGGACAAGAACGGCGAGGCCCGCGACGAGAGCGCGGTGCAGCGGCCGATCGAGGACGAGCCGCCGGCCGCGAAGATGGTTCGCCGCAAGCGCGGCGGCGGCGACGACGATGCCGACGTCGACGAGGACGAGGGCGACGAGGACGACGATCGCTCGATCGGGATCGACGGCTCGCTCGAGCGCGAGCCCGCGCAGCTCGATCGCGAGGACGACGCGCTCCTGCTGCGCCTGGTGCAGCGCCTGCGCGGCCCGCTGGTGCGCGGCAAGGAGCGCCTCCGCTACGAGCACATCCTGATCGACGAGGCGCAGGATCTCTCGCCGGTCGAGCTCGCGGTGGTGATGGGCTGCTCGACCAAGGCGCGCAGCGTCACGCTCGCGGGCGACGTCGCGCAGCGCCTCCACATGGACAACGGGTTCAAGGGCTGGGCCCACATGCTCGAGGCGATCCGCACGCGGCGCCCGGGCGAGCCCAAGGATGCGGCCGGGCTGATCGAGGTCGAGCCGCTCAAGGTCCAGTACCGCTCGACGCACGAGATCATCGAGCTCGCGCAGGACGTGCTCGGGCCGCTCGCCGATCCCGAGGGCGGCCACGCGATCCGCAGCGGCGCGCCGGTCGAGCTCTTCCGGTTCACTCACAACGGCGAGGCGGTCGCGTTCCTCGGCGAGGCGCTGCGCGAGCTGATGCAGAGCGAGCCGCGCGCGTCGATCGCGCTGATCGCGCGCTATCCCGAGCAGGCCGACATCTACTACAAGGGCCTCGTCAACGCGGAGGTCCCGTACCTGCGGCGCATCGCGGAGCAGGACTTCCCGTTCAAGCCGGGCATCGACGTCACCGACGTGCGGCAGGTGAAGGGGCTCGAGTTCGACTACGTCGTGCTGCTCGAGGTCTCGCGCGCGTCGTACCCGCAGACCGACGAGTCGCGGCACCTGCTGCACATCGCGGCGACCCGCGCAGCGCACCAGCTGTGGATCACGAGCAGCGGGGAGCCGTCGCTCATCCTCCCGGAATCGCTACGCAATCGGGCGTACTGAGGACGGCCGGCGGGCGTGCCCGACGAGCCCGACGCGAGGCCGGCGCCGGACGAGCCGCTCGATCGCGCGCACCGCGAGCGCACGTTCGCGTGGCTCGATCCGCGGTGGATCCTGCGCGAGGACGACGCGCTGATCGCGATCGACAAGCCGGCCGGTGTGCCGGCGCAGGAGGCTCGCGAGGGGGCCGAGGACGACCTGCCGACCCGCGTCGCGCGCTTCCTCGCCGAGCGCGACGGAGGCGAGCCGTACGTCGGCGTGCACCAGCGGCTCGACAAGGAGACCTCGGGGGTCGTCCTCTATGCGCGCTCGCGGGAGGCGAACCCTGCCCTCGCGCGGCAGCTCGAGGCGCGCAGCGTCGAGAAGACGTACGTCGCGGGGGTCGAGCGCTGGTCGCGGCGCGGCGAGGTCACGCTGCGCGATGCGCTCGCACCGGGCGACGCGGGCCGCGTCACGATCACGACGGCCGACGATCGTCGCGGCAAGCTCGCGATCACACACGCTCGCGAGCTCGAGCGCGGCGCAGGCGGGCGCGCGCTGCTCGAGGTGCGCATCGAGACCGGACGCACGCACCAGATCCGCGCGCAGCTCGCGC
>JALYRN010000471.1 GCA_030855295.1 Myxococcota bacterium
CGGTGCTCGCGAGCATCGCCGTGCTGTGCGAGGCGCGCGCCGCCAACGTCGGCGGTCCGGAGCGCTTCTTGTTCGCGGGCGGCACGGTGCTGGTCGGATGGATCGGCGGGCTCGCGTTCGTGCGCGCGGCGCGCGGCGATCGGGAGGCCGAGGAGCGCGGCGCGGAGCTCGGCGCGATCGCAGCGCTCGCCGCGATGTACGTCAACGCCGGCGCGCAGAAGCTGCTGACGTCGGGGCTCGGCTGGGCCGACGGCGACGGGCTGCGCCTCCTGATCCTCTCGCAGCGAGAGGTCGACGGCGGCACAGCGACCGCGTGGCTCGCGGATCTCGCGATCTCTTCGCGCGAGCTCCCACTCGCGCTGGCGGTGTTCACCGAGCTCGCGCAGCTCTCGGCGATCGCGTACCCGTTCCATCCGCGCGCGCGCGCCGTCGTCGGCACGGCGATCCTCGCGTTCCATGCGGGCGTCGATCTCCTGACGCCGATCTCGTTCCCGCAGGCGATGGCGCTGCTCGTGATCTTCTCGTACCCGTGGCGAGGGTGGCTCGAGCGGCGCGGAATCGTCGCGCCCGACTCGAGCGCGTGGGTGCTCGCGCGGCGACCGATGCGCGGACTGGTCGCGATCGCCGCGGGCGCGCTCGCGCTCGCCGGCATCGCCAGGATCCCGCCGGTGCGCGAGCTGATCACGTCGCTGTCGCACGTCGACGGCGCGAGCGGCCGACCACCCGGCGACGCGTCTCCGCCGGCCCGGCCTCCGCAACGTCCGCCGGCATTCGCCGCCGAGGCGACCGCGCTCGGTCTGTCGGAAGGCGAGCGCATCGGCCGGTGCACGCTCGTGGAGGCGATCGCGCGCGACGGCGAGCTCGCGGTGCGCTTCGCGTGTGACGACGGCGTGCTGGTGATCGACGTGGTCGAGACCGGCGCGCGTCCCGGCGATGCGCCACGCCGCGCCGCGGGGCGCGACCTCTTCTACCGGCGCGCGCGCGCCGAGGCGGGCGAGACCGAGGTCGCGCCGGAGACCCGCGACGCGATGCTCGACGCGATCGCGAGCCGACTCTCGGACAGGCGCTGAGCGCTCAGGTGACGCCGGTCGCGACCGGCTTCTTCTTGACGAGATCGTCGACCGCGACGAGCCACGGCGGCTCGGGCACCTTGTCGAGCTCGTAGAAACCGCCGCAGAACACCTTTCGCGTGCATGTCGCGCAGACCGGCTTCCGCACCCGGCGCTCGGCGAGGTACGCCGCGAGGTTCACGTCCTCGTTGTTCACGAAGATCATGTGCCGCGCGAGCTTGAGCAGATCGCCCTCGAGGTGATCCTCGTAGCCGGGCAGGAAGCAGAAGGGCAGGTTGATGATCTGCACCTTCATCTTGCTCTTCCAGCGATCGATCACGCCGCGCGTCACGTCCGCGGCGTGCTGCGTGTCCGGCGCGATCGACCTCGTCGCGCGGCCGAACGGCGTGAGGAATTGGATGTTGATCCAGCGCAGGCCGAGATCCCACGCGAGCTGCGTCAGCTCCTCCAGCTTGTCGGTGTTGCTCTTGGTCAGCGTCACGTTCATGCCGAGCTCGACGCCCCGCGGTGCGTTCGCGACGCAGTTCCGGATGCCGCCGGTGGTCTGCTCGAACGCCTCGGCGACACCCACCTGCTGCGCGTGTGACTGCGCGTCGGGGCCGTGCACGCTGAAGAGCAGGGTCGTCAGCCCCGAGCGCACGAGGTTCTTCGCGTACGCCTCGTAGAACGCCATCCGGCCGTTCGTGGTCACGTTGATCCGCTCGTATCCGATCGAGCGCGCATAGCGCACGGTGGTGATCAGATCGGGGTGCAGCGTCGGCTCGCCGCCGTCGAAGTCGACCATCGTGACGCCGCGCGCGCGGTACTCGCGCAGGTGCTCGTGCTGGCTCTCGGTGTGACCGTGCAGCTGCGTGCGCGTGCCGACCGCGCAGAACGTGCAGCGGTTGTTGCACGCGTACGTCACGTTCATGATGACCTTCTCGGGGCCGCTCGAGGCGCGGAGCCTGCGGTCGAAGGTCCACTTGAACTCGCGCAGCACGGCGAGCGGGATCTCGCCTGCGTGCTCCATCTCGTGCGGCGCTGCGTCGTGCTCCGGTCCGTGCTGGAACGCGGGGCCCCAGTCCTCGACCACCGGCAGCGTGCGGCCGCGCCTCACGACCTCGTCGGCGAGCCTCGTGCCGGGAAGCGGCGTCGCGAACTGCACGGCGGGGAACGCGCCGAAGCGATCCCAGAGGTCCATCGCGAACGCGAGCGTCTCGTTCACCTCCTCGCGGGTCTCGCCGGGCAGGCCGATCATGAAGTGAATGAGCAGAGAGACGCCGACCGCGTGCGCCTCCTCGGCCACGCGCACGATGTCGGCGAGATCGAGCTGCTTGCCGACGACGTCCGCGACCACGCGCGCCGAGCCGCTCTCGGCGCTGACGCTGACGGTGGTGACGCGGCCCTTCATCGCCTCGAGGTGCTGGCGCGCGAGGTAGTCGGCGCGCATCCCGTTCGGGATCTCGAAGCGCAGATCGAGCTCCGCCATCGCGTCCAGGAACGCCTCGAAGTGCCGCTCGTTGACGTTGACCAGCTCGTCCATGACGAAGAGCCGCGTCGGCCCGAAGCGCGTCGCGGTCTCGCGCAGCATCGCGCCCAGACGCTCGGGCGAAGGACGGCGCTGCTTCTTCGGCTCACCGGCGCGCCGCTCGGGGTTCGAGCTGCAGTGCGCGCACGAGAACGGGCAGCCGCGCGACGTCACGACCGGCAGCGTCCGGCCGTCGATCGGGAACGCCCACTCCGCGCGCCCGAGGTTCGCCACCACGCGCTCGTGGAATCGAAAGTAGCTCGCGAGATCGACGCGATCCCAGGCCGGCAGCGGCAGCTCGTCGAGCCGCGGCGACTCCCCGCGGTGCACGCCGGGCTCGAACGCCCCGAGCAGCCGAGGCACCGTCACCTCGGCCTCGTACTTCACGTACGCGTCGATCTCTGGATACGACGCGAGCACCGCGTCGCCCGGGACCTCGACGTAGTGCTGGCCCGACTGGTGACAGTCGGCGAGCACGATGCGCGAGACCTGCCCCGCCGCCCGGATTCCCTCGAGCAGCGCGGCGAGCACGTCGTCGCGATGGGGCGGACGGTGGAAGGGCGTGTACGCGACCACCGCCGTCTCGACGGGGCCGAGCGCCGCGATCGCGGCGAGCACGTCGTCGATGGGCGCGCCGAGGTGCGCCCGACCGTCGCCACGCCACGACAGCGTGCTCCCCGGCATCGCGAACGCGTCGACGATCGGCGCGCCGAGCACCGCCGCCAGCTGCACCGCGCCGAGATCGGAGAAGTACGGATAGTCGATGAAATCCCGCGCGATCGTGGTGGGCGGATGAACGACGATCGTGCCGGCGCGCTGCATCGGATCCTCCGAGTGTCGTCGAAAACCTCGGTCGACGCGAGCGATCGCCAGGAGCGCCACCGAGAATTCCCCGCTCGGGTATCATGCGGGGATGAGCTCTCCGATCGCGGCGCCGTCGTCCGCCCGCGCCGCTGGTGCCCTCGCCGAGCCCGCCTCCGTCGACAAGGTCGTCTCGCACGAGGAGGCCGCGCACGAGAAGCGCAACTGGGTGCGGCTCACCTTCGAGTGCAACAACCGCTGCATCTTCTGCCTCGACTCCGACACGCACGACGGTCGGATGCGCGACCGCGACGAGGTGAAGCAGCAGATCCTCGACGGCCGCCGCGCCGGCGCGACGCGCTTGATCCTCTCGGGCGGCGAGCCGACGATCCACCCGAGCTACGTCGACTTCATCAAGCTCGGCCGGGCCGCCGGCTACACGAAGATCCAGACCGTCACGAACGGTCGCCTCTTCCAGTACCAGGACTTCGTCGATCGCTGCATCAGCGCGGGCCTCGACGAGATCACCTTCTCGCTGCACGGCCCGAACGCGCGCGTGCACGACGCGCTGGTCGGCGTGAAGGGCGCGTGGGAGCAGGAGAGCGCCGGCCTGCGGCGCGCGCTGGAGACCCGCGATCGCACGGGGCGCCCCATCGTCAACGTCGACATCGTCATCAACAAGGCGAACGTGAAGCATCTCGTGGAGATGCTCGACCTGTTCATCTCGTGGGGCGTGCACGAGTTCGATCTGCTGCAGGTCGTGCCGTTCGGGCGCGCGTTCACCGAGGGACGCACCACGCTCTTCTACGACCTCGCGGAGATGCAGCCGTACCTCCGCGCGGCGTTCGAGTACACGAAGCGCCCTGGGATCCACATCTGGCTCAACCGCTTCCCCCCGCCGCACCTCGAGGGCTTCGAGCACCTGATCCAGGACCCGTACAAGCTCAACGACGAGGTCCGCGGCCGCAAGGAAGAGTTCCAGCGCCTGCTCACGACCGGCGAGGACATCGACTGCCGCGACAAGGAGGGTCGCTGCAAGTACTGCTACCTCGAGCAGCTCTGCAACCAGCTCTACGACGAGCGCGATCGCCTCGCGACGGACGCGATCTCGCGGGTGCGCATCGACACCGAGGCGGAGCGCACCCGGCCCGCGGTGTTCGGCGGCGATCCTGCGAGCGCGAAGCGTGCGATCCACTTCGGCGGCGTCGCGGAAGGAGAGCTCGCGCACGAGCAGGCGCTCGAAGATCCCGCGATCAAGAAGAAGCCGCGCGGTCTGCCGGTGATCGGCGGGGCCGGCACCGCGACGTCGGTCGCGGCGCGTCCGCTCGCCGAGCGCATCGCGAGCGCGAAAATCGAGCGCGCGTGGATCGTCGCGCCGGATCTGGCCGCGGCGCGGGTCGCGATCGCGTCGCAGCCGGCGCTCGCCGAGCTCGAGCTCGAGCTCGAGAGCTTCGAGGGGCTCGGCGCCGCGCTCGACGAAGGACAGGAGGGACGGCTCGACGGTCGTCGTGTGGTCGCCGTCCATGCGAGCACGAGCGGCGACGCCGAGGCGCTGCTCGCGATGGCGCGCTCGTTCGAGGTCGTGCTCGCGCTGACGACGCAGACCGCGCCGTGGCTCCTCGCGTCGGGCGCGCCCGACCCGCGGCTCGCCCTGCGGCAGCGCACCCACGAGCGCCTGACCGAGTCGGCGACCGATGACGTCGATCTCGCGGCGTTCTTCGGCGAGTACCGGCACGACGTGCCGGTGATCGGCGTGCCGGCGTGCGTGATCGGCCGCGCGCCGCGCGAGGAGCCGCCGACGCTCGACGCCGCGATGCTCTCGCCCGAGGGCGCGCTCGAGATCTTCCGGTTCACGCGCCGGCACGTCGAGGCCGGCTACTTCACCAAGGCGCTGCGCTGCTCGACGTGCATCCACGATCCGAGCTGTCGCGGACTGCACGTCAACTACGTGCGCGCCCACGGCTACTCGGCGATGCGCCCCGTCACCTCCGGCGCGGAGCCCGCGACCGCCGCCGGATGAGCGCTGCCGCCACGACCGAGCCGGTCGGCGGGACCGGCCTCGTGCTGCCTCCGGGCGAGGGGCCGATGCGCAAGCTCGCGACGCTCCGTCGCGCCGAGGCGTGGCGCCTCCTGAAGGCGCACGCGTCGACGGGTGATCTCCGCGTGGCGCGACCTCTCGCGGAGCTGGCGCGCCGCGCCCCCGACGACGCCGTGGACGTGCTGGTCGATCCCACGGCGGCAGTGCTCGCGCGCTGCGGGCG
>JALYRN010000472.1 GCA_030855295.1 Myxococcota bacterium
GCCAGCGCCTGGCGACCGCGGGCCGGGTCACCTCGCTCGTCACCGGGCCGGCTTCGGTTGCGGGGGCCAGCTCGTCGAGCGCCGCGTGGATCGCGCGCTGCCGCTCGGCCTGGAGGCTGCCGAAGGCCTCGCACACGAACTCCTCGAGCGGATGCGCGCCCTCGACCTCGACGAGCTGGTGGACGACCGCGTCGAGGCGGTCCGCCACCTCGCGCGCGCTCTTCGGACGGTCTGCGGAGTCTTTCGCGAGGAGCGAGACGAGGAGCTGCTGCGCGTCGGGAGCGACGTCCATCCGCAGCTCTCCGATGTCGGGCGGCGGCTCGTCGAGGATCCGCCGTGCGCGCGCGGCGTCGTCCTCGCCCCCGTAGAGTCGGCGGCCAGCGAGCAGCTCGTAGAAGACCACTCCGAGCGCGAACAGATCGGTCCGCGCGTCGGCGCCATGGAACTGCAGGACCTCCGGCGCCATGTAGCCGAGCTTGCCCCTGAGCACGCCGCTGCTGGTGCGGTGCTCACGCCCGGTCGCCCTCGCGATCCCGAAGTCGGTCACCCGGACCACGCCGTCGAACCCGATCAGGATGTTGTGCGGCGAGACGTCGCGATGAACGAGCTCGAGAACGCTGCCGTCATGCGACGTCAGGTCGTGAGCGGCGGCCAGGCCGCGCGCCGCTTGGGCCATGATCCGGCAACAGATCTGGACCGAGGTCGGCAAGCCGCTGCGCTTGCCGAGGACGATCACGTCCCGCGCCGTGATGCCGGCCACGTACTCCATGACGAGGAACGGCCCTCGCTCGTCTTCGCCCACGTCCAGGACGCCGACGACGTTCGGATGATGGATCAGGCCCGCGAGACGGCCTTCCTCGATGAACATCGAGCGCGCCTCGGCGTCCGCCGTGACCGCATGCTGCAGCCTCTTGACCGCGTAGAGCCGCTGGAAGCTCGGGCCACGCCGTACGCTCAGCTCCACCCGCCCCATGCCGCCCTCGGCCAGGTCGAAGAGGCGCTGGTAACGCGTGGTGGCGCCCGAGCGGTCGGGCGTGGGCGCGTCGACGTGAACCATCGGGTCGGTGTCAGCGTACCACGCGGTCCGAGCCGAGATCATCACGGCCCCATGGTCTGCTTCGAGCGCGCGCGCTCTCACGCGGGTGGCGCGGGAGCCGCCGGCGGCGCGCGGCCACGGTGTCGAGGCGGTGTAGACTGACCGGGTGACCGAGGAGCTCTTCCGGTGCGCGGCGGAGGCGTGCGAGCACGGGATGATCTCCGGCGCGCGCGCACGACCGGCCGAGCTCGTCCGTCGTCTGGACGCGGTCGCGACGCCCGAGGCGCAGGCGTGGGGATGGGTGCTGCGCGCACAGCTCGCAGCGCTCACCCGAGCCGGTCAAGACGCACCGCGAGCGCTCGAGGTGCCGGAGCAGCTCCTGCAGACGTCGACGTCGCGTGAGGTCGTTCGAAGAGGCCTACCCAGACTCGCGCGACTCGCGCTGCTCGCCTTCGACCCGACGCGTCTCGAGCGCTGCTGTGAGCTGTACGACGCGCTCCGGACCGAGATCGCATCCGACCCGTCGGAGCTCGCGGCGTCGCTCGCCCGGGCCTGGCTCCGATGGCTGCGCGTGGAGCCCGACGAGCACGCGCTCGACCTCGGTGCGATCGCAGCGCAGGCGCGCGCTCTGGGTCAGCCCGCGCTCGTCGTCGAGGCGCAGACGCTGCGCGCGCTCGACGCGCTCGCGGCGGGCGACCTCCAGGCGGCCGCGGAGCTGGGGCGCCGCGCATCGCGCATGGCGCGTACCGAGGCGATCCCGGAGTCGGAGGTGCTCGCCAACGTCGCGCTCGCCCGCGTACGGCGCGCGCAGAACCGGCCCCATCTCTCGCTGCGGATCCTCGTCGCGCTGCTGCCACACGCGCCGCCCGCATGGCACGACTGGATCCACTGGGAGGCCGTGGCCGCGGGTCTCATCCGCCTGGACCTCCCACGATCGAGCTCGCCCGCCGCGCTCCTCGCCGCGACCCTGCGCGCGATCGGCTCGGGGATCGCGGCCGACGTCCACCCGTCCGCGGAGCGACTGCTCGGTGCCGTGCGGGCGATCGCACCTCTTCGTCACGATGCGCTGCGCGCGCTCACGCTGCTCGTGCCTGGCTACGCCGAGCCCGACGCCGATGTGGAGGCTTGGCGCCGCGGCACGAGCGTGGAGACACCGGTCGGGCTGGCCGGCATCGCGTTCGCTCCCGCTCCCGGTCGGGTCGAGGCAGGAACCTGTGCCCACGTCCTGGTCGCACCTGGCGCGGCCGCGCGGCGGGTGGCGCCGCTGGCCGTCC
The DNA here is from genome assembly GCA_030855295.1 of Myxococcota bacterium. GTDB lineage: Bacteria > Myxococcota_A > Polyangia > Polyangiales > Sandaracinaceae > Sandaracinus. Next base: position 2,311 of record JALYRN010000472.1, read on the forward strand.
CGCTGGAGTCGGCGAACGCGGAAGTCGATCCGCGCCCCGCGACGCCGCCGGGTCAGCCGCGAACCGACGAAGGGCTGGCCGTGCTCGCCCTCGCGGGACGTGCGATCGAGACGTCGGCGTACTTTCGCGGCGTGTACGAGTACGACTACGAGCCGGGCGCGCACGCCACGATGTTCGGAATGCACATCCATCGAATGCGCAGCCGGCTCGGCGACGCGGGCACGGTCGCGCGAGAGGCCGGCGCGCTGACGCTGGTCGCCGCTCGCCCGATGCTCATCCGCGATCCGCGCTGCGGAGAGCCGCTCGCGCAGCAGACCTTGCGGCTGCTCGCACGCGGCGGCGCGGAGAGCGCCCGCAAGCTGGCCACCACTCTCGACGTACCGCTCCGGACCATGCAGCGCGTCCTCGCCGAGCTCGTGACCGACGGTGATCTCGCGCGCGTGCAGGAGGGACGTGAGATCGCCTACCGGGTGGAGGACACCACGTTCTCGGAGCCGACTCGGACCCAGCGCTACGGGCCCGGCGGGTCCTCGGTCGAGTGAAGGCGAGGAGCGCGGCCGCGGCGTTCCGGGCGTCGACCGCGCGACGCGGACTGCGACCCGCGCCAGTCGAGTGATGGGCGGCCGTCAGGACGTCTTGCAGGCTGCGCACATGACCACGACACACCGACGAGACGCTCTTCCGAGGCTGACTCCGGCTCTCCTGTGCGCGCTGACGCTCGCGTGCACGCCGGGAATGATCACGTCGACCGACGGTGGGCCGCCCTCCGACGCCGCACGTCCGCCCGTCGATGGCGCGATGACGGACGCCGGCGCGTCCTCCGATGCCGGCGCTTCGTTCGACGCCGACACTTCCTCCGACGGCGCCGCGTCCTCCGACGCCGCGCTTCCTCCGACCGACGGCGCGACGCTCGACGCCGGCCGGTCGTGGCGAGAGCTCTTCGTCGCGACGACGGGCTCCGACACGAACCCTGGCACGCGCGAGAGGCCCTTCGCGACCATCGAACGCGCGTCCCGCGCCGCGACCCCCGGCACCCTCGTCCACGTCGCTCCCGGCGAGTACGCAGGCTCCATCCGCACCGAGGCCGACGGCACGGCGGCCGATCCGATCGTCTACCTCTCCGACGTGGGCCATGGCGCGGTGCTCGTGCCTCCGAGCGGTACCCGCGTCGACGCCTGGGACGACCGCGGTGACTACGTCGAGATCGATGGCTTCGAGATCGACGGCCGGGGCGGCCCGACGTGGCGCAACGGCATCATCGTGGGTGGCTCTCACGTGACGGTCCGCAACTGCCACGTGCACGACATCGCCACCACGACCGCGTGCACGTCCGCCGGCGGCTCGGGCATCAACACCCACGCGTACTGGGACGGCGTGGACAACCACATCGTCGGCAACCTCGTGCACGACATCGGGGCGCCGGGCTGCCGCTTCGTCCAGGGCATCTACCACAGCACCACCGGCAGCATCGTGAACAACGTCGTCTACCGCATCGGCGCTGCCGCCATCCACCTCTGGCACGACGCCCACGAGCTCGTGATCGCCAACAACACGGTGACCGACAGCGACATCGGGATCGTGATCGGGGCCGGCGACTGGTACGACCCCGCCCGCCTACCCGCCGACGACGTCCACGTGACCAACAACATCGTCGCCCGCTGCACGAGCTACGGCATCCTCGAGACCGGCCGCACCGGCACGCACAACACCTACGCGAACAACCTCGTCTACCGGGCCGGCACCGAATTCCGCCTCCTGAACGACCTCCGCGACACCGGCACCGTCCGCGCCGATCCGCGTCTCGTGGGACCCGAGGATCACCACCTCCTCGGCGACTCCCCCGCCATCGACGCCGGCGATCCGCTGCGCGCCACCGCGACCGACTTCGACGGCCATCCCCGCGACGCGGCGCCCGACATCGGGGCGCACGAGCACCGCTGATCACGCACCGAGCACCGCGCGAAGGCGGAGAACGCGTCGGTGCGCGCGAGCCCCGCGATGCTCGCGTCGGCGCGACCGGCGACGGGCCGAGTCAGCGCGTTCGTGCGATCTCGACGAGCTCGTCGTTCGCTTCGACCACCCGATACTCCACGTCGCACCTCTCGAAGCGATCGCCCCGTCGGGGATCATCACCATTCCCATCGTGCGCAGACCGCCGGTGACGGGCACCACGTCGAGGATCGCGTTGGTCGGACGGCTCGAGAGATCCTCGGCCGCCTCTGCAACTATCCGAAACCACACGTCTATTTTGCGGCATCGGCCAACCACCCATAACTACGTATCACTTCGCGCGTCGTGGCAGAGGCGGACGGCCCGCCGGCGCGCGTCGTCGAGAACATGCTCGGTGAGCGCGCCCGAAGCGCGTCGAGGTACCCAGCAGGCGGACCAGCCCGCGCCGCTCGGCACAGCGAACGCTCCGAGGAGCCGCCGACGCGCCGGCGGTGGTGCTCGAAAGCGCTGAGTCGCGTGGTTTTCGGGGAATCGCGCGTGGCATGGTCGCTGCGGGGCGGCTCGCCCTCATGTCGATGGCACCCGCTGCTCCTCAGGCGCCCGCGACGCGCGCGCTCTCCCTCGGTCTGCGCGCGATCGTGCTCGTGCAATGCGTCGGGCTGGTGTGGACGTCGTGGGTCGCGGGGACCGAGATCGAGACGATCCTGTTCGGCAGCTACGGGTGGCCCGATCGCCTGTCGTTCCTGCTCGATCGTACCGTCGCGGCGGCGCTGCTCTCGGTGGCGGTCGCCGGGCTGATGCTGCCGATGCGCGGCGGGTACGTCGCGATGGCGGCGTGGTTCGTCGCGATGCCGATGGCGCGGTGGTCGTTCGGCGGGGTGCCGTTCGAGGAGCTCTCGCTGCCGGCCGACGCGGTGCGGTGGGCGGCTCCGCTCGCGATCGCGCTCTTGCCCGCGTGCTCGTTCCGTCGGGCCGCCGCGCGCGACGAGGGCGCGGCGCACGAGGCGCCGATCGTGTGGCTGCTGCGCGCAGCGATCGCGGCGACGTTCGTCACGCACGGCATCGAGGCACTCCGGCAGCATCCCGCGTTCGTCGACTACCTGCTGATCGCGGATCGCCGGCTGCTCGGCGTCGGGCTCGATCAGGCGAGCGCCGAGCAGGTGCTGCGCGTCATCGGTGTGGTCGACATCGCGTGCGCAGGCGCGCTGGTCGGGCTGCCGCTGCGGCGCGGGCTGCTCGCGTATCTCGCGTTCTGGGGAGTGATCACCGCGGGCGCGCGCGTCATGCACTCGGGAGAGCACGGCATGCACGAGGCGCTGGTGCGCGCTGCGAACGGCGGCGTGCCCGCGGTGCTCTGGCTGGTCGCGGGACGCC
>JALYRN010000473.1 GCA_030855295.1 Myxococcota bacterium
CGTCGATCCCTTCGTCGCCGCGCCCGCGTCGGTGCGCGCGCGCGCGCTGCCGGAGCGCGACGCCGACTTCTGTGCGAGCGCGTGCACGGTCGACGAGGAGTGCCCGTCGGGGATGCTCTGCCTCTTCGAGCGCGCGCAGAGCCGGTGCGGATACCCGGAGGCGCGGGTGGGCGTCTTCGGTGCAGCGTGCGCGGGCGACGAGGAGTGCGGGGGCGCGGCGTGCGTCGCGCTCGGCGAGGGGCTCGAGCAGGACTGTCGATGCTTCGCGGCATGCCCGACCGAGCCGAGCGGCGGATGCAGCGCGGGCGGGCGCGCCGGCGGCATGGGGTGGGTGCTCGGCCTGGCGCTGGCGCTCGCGGGCGTGCGGCGCCGGGTCCGCAGGGACTGAGCACGTTTCGTACACCAGCGTTCAGCGGCTGGTCGTGTCGTCGCGAAGATCGCGGGAAAAGCGGCAATTCGCGTAGAGGTACGAAGCTTGCGCAGTGCCTGCGCATGCTCACCTCGCGCCTCGCCGCCACCCTCTGCCCGCTGGTGCTCGCCGCCGGCTGTGCCGCCTCGACCGAGGCCGCGCCGACCGCGGAGGGGCTCACCGTCTCGACCGACACCGCCGCGCACATCCGCGGCACGTTCCGCGACGGGCCCTACGTGCTCACCTTCGAGAGCGCGCACGAGGGACCGCGCGTCGAGCTCGAGGTCGTCGTCAACGGTCAGCCCCTCGACGCGCAGATCGATCTCGAAGCGGAGTCGATGCGCTGGAGCGGGCACAACGGCGCGCTGACCCAGGAGGACGAGGACACGCTGCTCGCGTTCGGGATCGCGCTGGTCGATCACGTCGCCCCGGTGCGCGACGAGACGCTCGAGCCGAGCTTCGCGCCGCACGTCGAGCACCTGCTGCGTCGCGTGTCGTACTGGTCGATGGCGCCGGTCGGGCTGACGCTCGGCGATCGCGTCGTGGTCGGCCGCGCCGAGCGCGAGGCGGGCGAGCGGGTGCCGCCCGAGGGCGCCTTCGTGCTCGCCGAGGGCCACGACGAGACCACGCACGAGACCGCGATCCCGGGCCCCGAGGTCGACCGTCAGGGCCGGGACGAGGACGGCGTCTGGTACCTCTACTGCAACCGCCACTCGACCGCGACGCACGACTCGCGCGGGCACTGCAAGACGTGGGAGAGCGTCTACGGCGGCCCCCGCTCGAGCAACTGCCACGGCAAGTGCGGCCCGGGCTGCACGTGGGGCCTGACCTGGGGCTACACCTACGACTGCCACGATCACGATCGCTGTGGCCGCGTCCACGGCGGCGCGGCAGACCCGTGGGACTCCGAGTGTGGCGACGAGTACTGGGAGGCCGACGACGACTACCTCTGGTCGCGCTCCGGGTACTGTCGCTGAGGCGACGAGCCCGGCGCGCGGGCGCGCGCGAGAGCCCGTGCTAGCCTCCGGGCCCTCGCCTGCGGGCCGCTGAGAAGGTGTCGAAGACTTTGAGCCCCAAGGAGAACGGCGCGCCGCCGAGCGACCGCGACGTGATCATCGTCGGAGCCGGCCCCGCGGGCCTGACCGCCGCGCTGCTGCTCGCCGAGAAGGGCTGGCATCCGATCGTGCTCGAGGCCGATCCCCGCTACGTCGGGGGCATCTCGCGCACGGTCGAGCACGAGGGCTACCACTTCGACATCGGCGGGCATCGCTTCTTCTCGAAGGCGCGCGAGGTCGAGGAGTTCTGGTCGCGGGTGCTGCCGGACGACATGCTCACGCGGCCGCGCAAGTCGCGCATCTTCTACGGCGGCGGCTTCTTCTCGTACCCGCTCAAGCCCGTCGAGGCGCTGCTGCGGCTCGGCCCCGTCGAGAGCGCGCGCTGCATGCTCTCGTTCGCGCACGCGCGGGTGCGGCCGATCCCCGATCCGAAGAACTTCGAAGATTGGGTGCGCAACCAATTCGGGCGGCGCCTCTACGAGATCTTCTTCAAGCACTACACCGAGAAGGTGTGGGGCATGAGCTGCCGCGAGCTCAGCGCGGACTGGGCGGCGCAGCGCATCAAGAGCCTCTCGCTCGGTGCGGCGGTCGTCGAGGCGATCAAGTCGAGCATCCCCGGCTTCGTCAGCAAGGGCGGGGGCGATCGCGCGCAGGTGCACACCACGCTGATCGACGAGTTCCGCTATCCGCGCAAGGGCCCGGGGCAGCTCTGGGAAGAGTGCGCGCGCAAGGTGAAGGCGCTCGGCGGCGAGGTGCGCATGGGCGCGCGCGTGGTCGCGATGTCGCGGGCGGCTGGCTCGGCGAGCGGCGAGGGCGCGTGGACGGTGCGCTACGAGCAGGGCGGCAAGACCGAGGAGCTCTCGGCGCGGCAGGTGATCAGCAGCGCGGCGATCCGCGACGTGGTCGCGTCGCTCGAGCCGGCGCCCGCGCCCGAGCTGCAGCACGCCGCGAAGTCGCTGCGCTACCGCGACTTCCTCACGGTCGCGCTGATGGTGCGCGACCGCGACGCCTTCGACGACAACTGGATCTACATCCAGGAGCCCCACGTGAAGGTGGGGCGCATCCAGAACTTCAAGGCCTGGTCGCCCGAGATGGTCCCCGCCGGCGACACCGCCTGCTACGGGCTCGAGTACTTCTGCTTCGAGGGCGACGGCCTCTGGGCCTCGACCGACGAGGCGCTGATCGAGCTGGCGACGAGCGAGATCGAGACGCTCGGCCTGACGAAGCGCGAGGACGTGCGCGGCGGATGCGTGGTGCGGCAGCCCAAGGCGTACCCGGTCTACGACGACGCGTACGCGCGCCACGTCGACACCGTGCGCGACGTGGTCGCGCGCGATCACGAGGGCCTCTTCCTGGTCGGGCGCAACGGCATGCACCGCTACAACAACCAGGATCACTCGATGATGACGGCGATGCTCACCGTCGAGAACATCGTGTCGGGCACGCAGAAGTTCGATCCGTGGCGCGTCAACCAGGACGCCGAGTACATCGAGGCGGGCACCTCCGGCGAAGAGCAGCTGATCGAGGCGGGCGGCCGCTCGATCCCGCGCGCCGTCGCGCGCTGAGCGAGCGAACGATGCGGACCGCGCGCCGGTGGTCGTGGGCTGCGGGCGTGACGCTGCTCGCGCTCGGCTGTGGAGAGCCGGCCCCGGGGCCGGGATCGCACGATGCCGCCGTCGCGTTCGACGCCGCCTGTCCAGCGTGTCCGCCGACGGCCGACTTCGCGGCGGGGCTCGCGGATCCGCTCGCGCCCGCGCGCTGGCGTCCCGGCACCGCGTTCCTGCGATCGTCGCGCGAGGTCGAGCCCGCCGCCGGCATGCGCAACGTCGATCACTCTCACTTCGTGCGTGTCGAAGGCGGGCGCGCGGTGCTCGCCGAGGAGACGGGGCCGGGGGTGATCACGCGCCTGTGGTTCACGTTCGGACCGGACTCGACGGTCGGAGATCGCACGCGCCTGCACCTGACCATCGATGGTCGCGAGATCGAGTTCGTCGCGGGCGAGGTCGGCGTTCCGCTCGCGCGGCTGACCTCGGGGGAGCTGCCGGGCCTGCCGCATCCGTGGGTGCTCGGGCGCGCGCTCGCGAGCGGCGGGTTCCTCGTCAGCGTGCCGATCCACTACGCGTCGAGCGTGCGGATCGAGATCGACGAGCCCGCTGCGGGGTCGTGGACCTACTACCAGGTCGACGGGCGAACGCTGCCGCGCGAGGTGGCGGTGACGCCCTTCGACGTCGGTGCGGATGCAGCCCGCGACGCCGCGCTCGCGCGCGCGACCGAGCTCTGGGTCGGCCACGATCACGAAGGGAACGACCTCGTCGATGCACCGCGCGCGCTCGCGCCGGGGGACGCGATCGAGCGCGCGCTGATCGGGCCCGGCGTGATCACGACGATCGACGTCGGGTCGCTGCGGGAGCAGCGCGACGAGCTCGAGCTGTCGATCGAGGTCGACGGCGTCGAGGTCGCGCGGGCGCCGCTCGGATGGCTGACGGGCAGCGCGCCGCCGGGCGGGCCCTACGACTCGGCGCTCAGCGCCGCGAGCGAGGCGTCGGCGGCGCTGTACGCGCCGATCCCGTTCGACGTCTCGGCGCGCGTCGTGGTGCGCAGCACGGCGGCCGGCGAGGTCTCGGCGGGTCTGCGCGTGAGATCACGGGCGGGGCCGGTCGATGCCGACGTCGGGCGCTTCGAGGCGCGCTGCTCGAGCCAGACGATCGACATCCCCGAGAGCATCTGCGAGCAGGCCTCCGCCGAGCAGCACGCGAACGTGATCGTCGGCGGGGCGCTGACGGGGCGCGGGCAGTGCGCCGGGCAGACCTTCGTGATGCGCTCGCCGGCGAGCGAAGAGTGGTGGTGGGCGCTCGAGTGCGATCACGAGGTGTGGGTCGACGGGGACTACGCGCTGCTCGGCACCGGCACCGAGGACTACTTCGGCGGCGCGTTCTACTTCATGAACGGCCCGTTCTCGTCGCCGACGACCGGCGCGTCGGGCTGGGTGCGCGACGTCGCGCCGAGCAGCGACACGCACATGTTCCGGTGGCACCTCGTCGACGGCATCCCGTACGAGCGCGAGCTGCGCTTCGAGTACGAGAGCTACGTCGACGGCACGGTGTGGGACGGCTGCGTGATCGGCTACCGCTTCGAGTAGCGCTCGAGGACGGCTGTCCACCATCGGCGAGACTCAGCGATCGAAGTAGCGGTCGCGGTCGAAGTCTCGGTACTCGGCGGAGATCACGTCGTAGCGCGCGACGAAGAGGCCGCCGACGCCGACGATGGTCGCGAGCCCGACCACCACCGCGAAGCGCGCCCAGCCGCGGAACAGGCGCGGGCCGAACGCCTGCACCAGCGCGAACGGCGCGAGCGAGAGCGCGAGCACGACGGTGACGATGCGCCGGATCTCCGACCACTGCGCCGGATCCTTCGCGGCGTCGGGATCGAGCACGAAGTTGAGCGAGTAGAACACCAGGACGAACACGAAGATCGCGCCGCGGAAGAGATCGGGCGCGCGCCAGAGATCGGCCAGGAAGCGTCCGGCCGCGATGCACAGGAAGGGCAGGAGCGGCGTCACGTACCAGCCGAACGTCCACGTTCCACTGCCGAGCGCGATCGCAGCGAGGTAACACGTCAGCGGCACCGCGAGCACCGCGACGTCGCGTCGATCGCGCTTCGTCAGGCCGCTCATCGCGGCGAGCCACAGGAACAAGAGCCAGCCGCGCCCGATCAGGCTGTGGTTGATCAGCGGCGAGTCGAAAAAACGCAGGAAGATGTTGAAGTGGACGGGCCGCCCGCTCTGCAGGCGCTGCGTGAAGAGGAACGCGTCCCAGTCGATCACGGCGCCGTAGACGAAGAGCATGCACGCGGTCAGGAGCGACGCCGCGAGCGCGATGCCGAAGTCGCGCGCCTTCCCCTCGGAGGCGACGAGGATCATCAGCGCGAGGATGAACGCGGCGCCCGTCACCTTGGCGAGCGGACAGAGGCCCGCGAGCACCGCCGCGAGCACGAGATCGCGGGTGCGATGTCCGTCGTCGCGCCAGCGGAGGAACGCGAGCGCCATCCCGACCGCGAGCGGCACGAGCACCGCTTCTTCCTTCACGACCCGGGTCTGCATCGCGATCCACGGCAGCGCCGCCCAGAGCAGCGCACCGAGCCAGGGCGCCGGTCCGCGCGACTCGAGCC
>JALYRN010000028.1 GCA_030855295.1 Myxococcota bacterium
GGACCGGGCGGCGCGTAGCGCTCGATCGCGCTCGCCGAGCGTCGCACCACGAGCGCGCCTTCGTCATCGATGCCCACCGCCGCGGTGCCGTCCCACGACGTCGCGAGCAGTCGCACGCCGATCGACGCCGCGTCGATCACCCCGAGCTCGTCGACCCCGAACAGGTGCGTCTCCCCGCCGCGCCGCGTCACCAGCGCGCTGAACAGTCCGCGGCCCTGCCCGATCGACACGTCGTCCGTGCCGTCGACGTCGGCGCCGCCGACGACGCCGCCGCCGCTCGCGTCGATGACCAGCAGCGCCGCGGGGAACCCGCTCCCGGCGTTCGCGTTCACGGCGACCCCGACGCGCGAGCCGCGGATCACGGCCGAGCTCCGGCTCGGCGGCTGCATCAGCGTCATCGAGAACAGCGAGCGTCCGTCGGGATCGAGCACGTCGACCCGCATCACCGGCCCGCCGTCGTCGAACACGATCGCGATGCGATCGTCGTCCATCGCGCCCGCGAGCGGCACCCCCCGCGCGCTCGCGATCGCAAGGTCGCGCATCACTTGCGGCGCCGCGCCGGACTCGTCGAATTCCAGCACGTGCACGCGCCCATCTGCGGGCGAGTGCACGGCGAGAGACGTGCGCTCTCCATCGCGGAGCCGCGCCATCCCGATCCCCCACGGCCCGCCCTCGAGACGCACCTCGCTCGGCGTCCACTCTCGGAACGGCCGGTCGCACGCGCCGCCCGGCATGCGCGCATCGTCCGGCCGCGCGTCGACGGGCGGCGCGTCCTCCGCGCGCGCGTCGATCGGTCCTCCGTCCGCGACGCGCTCGTGCGCGGCATAGCAACCGCCGATCGACGATGTCGCGCACGCGACGACGCAGGCGAAGGTGACGGCTCTCACGCCTCACACGATACGGCGCCCTGCCCGCGCGTTGCCACCCCCGCGCAGCCCGCACATAGACTGCGCACCCGTATGAAGATGAGAGCGCTGATCAAGGCCCGCCGCGAGCCCGGCATCTGGATGGGCGAAGCCGACGTTCCGGAGGTCGGCCCCAACGACGTCAAGATCCGCATCAAGAAGACTGCGATCTGCGGGACCGACATCCACATCTACAACTGGGACGAGTGGGCCCAGAAGACGGTGCCGGTGCCGATGCACGTCGGCCACGAGTACGTCGGCGAGATCGTCGAGCTCGGCTCGCACGTGCTCGGGTTCGCGGTGGGCGATCGCGTCAGCGGCGAGGGCCACATCACGTGCGGGTACTGTCGCAACTGCCGCGCCGGCCGGCGGCACCTCTGCCGAAACACCGTCGGCGTCGGCGTGAACCGCGCCGGTGCGTTCGCCGAGTACCTCGTCATCCCGGCGGTCAACGCGTTCAAGCTCCCGGCGGACATCCCCGACGACATCGCGTCCTTCCTCGATCCGCTCGGCAACGCGGCGCACACCGCGCTCTCGTTCGATCTCGTCGGCGAGGACGTGCTGATCACCGGCGCCGGGCCGATCGGCTGCATGGCGGTCGCGATCGCGAAGCACGTCGGCGCGCGCCACGTCGTGATCAGCGACGTCAACGAGTACCGCCTCGATCTCGCGCGCAAGATGGGCGCGACGCGCGCGGTCGACGTGCGCAAGCAGACCCTCGCCGACACGATGCGCGAGCTCGGCATGACCGAGGGCTTCGACGTCGCGCTCGAGATGAGCGGCAACGGACAGGCCTTCCGCGATCTGCTCTCGGTGATGAACCACGGCGGCCGCGTCGCGATCCTCGGCATCCCGCCGGGCGAGACCGCGATCGACTGGAGCCAGGTGATCTTCAAGGGCCTCGTGATGAAGGGCATCTACGGCCGGGAGATGTTCGAGACCTGGTACAAGATGGTCTCGATGCTCCAGAGCGGGCTCGACATCACGCCGGTCCTCACGCACCGCTACGCCGTCGACGACTACCAGGAGGCGTTCGAGGTGATGCGCTCGGGGCAGTCCGGCAAGATCGTTCTCGACTGGGCTGCGCGCTGAGTCCACAGGAGTGCTCGCCCCGGAGGGTCCGTACGGGAGCGCGCCCGGCGCGTGGACGGAAGAGACCGGAGCGGGCGAGCCGACGTTTCGATACGCGCTGAGGCGTGCCTAGGAATACATCTCGATGGATTTCAGTGGAATCGACCGACCGGAGACCTGGATCGCGCTCCTGTCGCTCGCGACGATGGAGATCGTCCTCGGGATCGACAACATCGTCTTCATCACGATCCTGACAGGGCGTCTGCCACCCGAGCAGCGCATGCGCACCGCGCGCATCGGGATCTTCCTCGCGCTCTTCATGCGCATCGCGCTGCTCTTCGCGATCGCGTGGATCATGACGCTGACGACCGAGCTCTTCAGCGTGTTCGGCGTGAGCATCACGGGCAAGAGCCTGATCCTGATCGCCGGCGGCCTGTTCCTGGTCGGCAAGTCGGTCACCGAGCTCCACAAGAAGATCGACGGCCACGACGAGACGCCGGTCGGCACCAAGGGCGAGGCGAAGCGCGCGGTCGGCATGGTGCTGCTGCAGATCCTCGCGCTCGATCTGATCTTCTCGCTCGACTCCGTGATCACCGCGGTCGGCATGGTCGAGCCCGATCAGATCTGGGTGATGGTCATCGCGATCATCTCCGCCGTGCTGGTGATGCTGATCGGCGCTCGGCCGATCGGCGACTTCGTGTCGCGTCATCCGACGATCAAGGTGCTGGCGCTCTCGTTCCTGATCTTGATCGGCGTGATGCTGATGGCCGAGGGCCTCGGCCGACACATCCCCAAGGGCTACATCTACTTCGCGATCGCGTTCGCGCTCGGGGTGGAGATGGTGAACCTGCGCATGCGGCGCGCTGCCAAGCCCGAGAAGAAGCCGCCGGGCGCCGTCACGCCTCCGCCTGCGCCGGCCGAGTGACGCGGCGCGCTCCTCGAAAACTATCCAAAAAAAACGGCTCGCCCGCTCCGAGACGAGCACTCCTGTCGGCTCAGCGGCTGTCGAAAAATCGGCTCAGCGCGCCATCTGGATCGGGTTCACTTCGACGATCGGCGCGTCGGCCGGGCGGATCGTCAGCATGAGGATCGCCGGGCGATACCCCGGGCTCATGCCGGCGCCCGGGAACGCGCCGCGCGGCAGCCCGCGCAGCTCGTAGAACCCGCTGGCGTCGGTGCGCGTGCTCATCACGAGCCGCGACTCGAACTGCGCCTCGGTGATGCGCCCCGCGCGGAAGAGCGCGATGTGCTGCTGCAGATCGACGCCCGGCTGCGCGACCAGCACCATCCCCGGCACCGGCCGGCCGCTCGCGGCGTCGATCATGCGCCCGCGTACGAGCACCGTGCCCCGCTCCATCGGTGGTGCACCGCGATGTCCATACGGCTGCGGCTGCGCGCCGTACGGCTGCGGCTGCGCCGCATACGGCTGCGGCAGCCCACCGGCGACCGCCACCTGCCGGTCGTAGCGCACCCGCAGCTGCACCGTCGTGCCGTCGTCGGCCCGCGGCACGAGCACCGCGCACAGCGAGCCCGGCGGATCCGTCGGCAGGATCGCCACCCCGCCCTCGCCCTCGCGGATCGCCCGCCCGGTCGGGCTGATCAGGCCGACCGGAAAGCTCGGCGACACCGTGATCCGCCCCGGGCGCTCGGCGGGCAGCGCGTAGTAGTGGACCTCCGGCGCCTCGAGCGCGCCTCCGTCACCGACGCTCTCGTCCGAGAGATCGGCCCCGACCGCGAGCGCGAGCATCCCGCCGATCCGCCGGTCGTCGAGGTGCCCGGCGGCGAGCGACTGCGTCCACTCGCTCGGGATGCGCTCCACCGGCCGCGCCACCTCGATCGGCTCGAGCGTGTCGCGCCCGCTGACCACCGCGGTCGGCACCGCGACGAGACGACCCGCGCGATCGATCATCATCCCGCCCGAGTTGCCCGGGTTGAACTCCGCGTCGGTGCGTATCCACGCGACCTCGCCGCGCGTGTTCATCTGGAAGCCGGTCATGTGACCGCCCGTGACGTTGATCGTACGAACGCCGAGCGGGAACCCGAAGCACCACACGCTCGCACCCGGACGCAGCCCGGTCGTCGGCGCGAGCTCGATCGACGGGAACACCGTGCCCGCCGGCACCGGCGATCCGTCGGCCTGCGCGACGATGCGGATCAGCGCGAGATCGAGCCGCACGTCGGCGCGCACGACCCGCCCGATCCAGCGCGTGCGCGCGGTGTCGCGGTCCGACTCGACGGTCGCGATCTGCACGCGATCACCGTCGCCGAGGAGCTGCCCCGGCACGCCTCCGCGCTCTCCGTGGCGCACGTACCCGACGACGTGCAGGTTCGTCAGCACGTACCCGCGCGGATCGATGATCGACCCCGAGCCCGTCGAGCTCCCGCCGGGCACGTCGACCTGGATGCGGACCGCGGCACGCACCGCGCGCTCGGTGGCGGCGTCGTCGAGGTCCTGCGCGCTCGCGCCGTCGACGAGCGCGAGCACGGCGAGCGCGGCGACCGATGCCCAGAGCGTTCTCGTCATGCGTGATGATCATGGTCTCGCGCTCCGAGGCGCGATTCAACCGTCGCGAGACGCGCGCGACGCGGCGCGCTACAAGCCGACCTGATCGGATGGCGAGAGAACGAACTTCGTGGGGAGCGACGCTGCGCCGGCTCGGGCGCGAGCTCGCGCGAGAGGTGCGCACCGTCCCCGAGGGGATGAGCCGCGCGGTCGTGCTCGAGGCGCGCGCGCGCCGCGCGTGGAGCCTGCTCGCGCAGGACCTGCGCGGTGCGCCGCTGCGCGCGATCCACACCGCGAAGCTGAAGGCCGAGCTCGAGGCGCTCCTCCCCTGGCCGGAGCCCGAGCACGAGCGCGTGTTGCTCGCGGGGCACCTGCCGCCCGTGATCGAGAGCCCGGTCGTCTCCGTGATCGTGCCGGTCTACGGCAAGCTCGACTACACGATCCGATGTCTGCTCTCGGTCGGCGCGTGCTCCGAGCAGACGCCGCTCGAGATCATCGTGGTCGACGACTGCTCGCCCGACGCGACCGAGGCGACGCTCTCGCGCTGTCCCGGGATCCGATACCTGCGCAACGAGACGAACGGCGGGTTCATCGCGAGCTGCAACCGAGGCGCGGCCGCGGCGCGCGGGCGCTACCTGCACTTCCTCAACAACGACACCGTCGTGCTCCCCGGCTGGCTCGATCGGCTCGTCGAGACGCTGGAGTCGACGCCCGACGCCGGGCTCGTCGGCTCGCGCCTGATCTATCCGAGCCTCGCGCTGCAGGAGTCCGGGGGCATCGTCTGGCGCGACGCGTCGGCGACGAACTGGGGCAACGGCCGCGATCCGTGGAACCCGAGCTACGGCTCGCTGCGCGACGCCGACTACTGCAGCGCGGCCTCGGTGCTCCTGCCCAAGGCGCTCTTCGATGCGATCGGCGGCTTCGACACGAAGTACGCGCCCGCGTACTACGAGGACACCGACCTCGCGTTCAAGGTCCGCCGCGCCGGCAAGCGCGTGCTCGTGCAGCCTGCCTCGAGGATCATCCACCACGAGGGTGGCACCGCCGGCACCGACGTCTCGGTCGGGCCCAAGAAGCACCAGGTGATCAACCGCGCGAAGTTCCTCGAGACGTGGTCGAGCGTGCTCGCGTCGCACGGTCACTACGGCGACAGCAGCGCGCGCGAGCTCGATCGCCACAGCGCCCGCTCGATCCTGATCCTCGACTCGCGCACGCCCAAGCCCGATCAGGACTCGGGCTCGGTCGATCTCGTCAACATGCTGCAGGTGTTCCGCAGCGCAGGCTGTCGCGTCACCTTCGTGCCCGTGATGCCGGTCCCTCGCGGCGTGCCGCTGCCGGACATCCAGTGGTACGGCGGGACCTACACCGAGGCGCTGCAGCGGATCGGCGTCGAGTGCCCACACCTGCCGTACGAGCCGAGCGTCGAGCGGATGCTGCGCGAGCGCGGCGACGAATTCGACGTCGTGATGCTCTCTCGCGCGCGGATCGCCGATCGATTCCTTCCCGCCGTTCGCCGGCACTGCCCGCGCGCGAAGATCGTGTTCAACACGACCGATCTCGCGTACCTCCGCGAGGAGCGCGAGGCGAAGCACGTCGGCTCGAGGCTGCGCGCGCTCAAGGCGCTCGACACCAGGCGACGCGAGCTCGGCGCGGTCGCGCGGGCGGATGCGACGATCGTCCTCAGCACGGTCGAGGCCGACCTCCTCGCGCGCGAGGTGCCCGGCGCGCGCGTGCGCATCATCCCGCTGATCCGGACGATCCCGGGGCGCAGCGCGCCGCTGGACGAACGGCACGGGGTGATCTTCGTCGGAGGGTTCCGGCACCGGCCGAACCTCGACGCCGTCGAATTCCTCGTCGGGTCGATCTGGCCGCACGTGCGCGCGGCGCTTCCGGGCGCGCGGCTGCACATCGTCGGTAGCTCGACGCCCAAGTCGATCTTCGCGATGGCGGCCGACGACATCGAGGTGCACGGGCACGTGCCCGACCTGGCGCCGGTGTTCGCGCGGGCGCGGCTCAGCGTCGCGCCGCTGCGGTACGGCGCCGGGCTCAAGGGCAAGGTGGCGGACAGCCTCGGCTTCGGCGTGCCGTGCGTGAGCACGAGCGTCGGCGTCGAGGGCAGCGGGCTGCGCGACGGCGAGGACGTGCTCGTCGCCGACGACCCTGCGCTCTTCGCGCGCGCCGTGGTGCGCGCGCACACCGACGACGCGCTGTGGGAACGCCTCTCGACGGCGGGGCTCGAGTTCGTGCAGCGGACCTACTCGCGCGAGGCGAACGCGCTCCGCTTCGAGGCGCTGTTCGACGAGCTCGGCGTGCCGGCGGGTCGCGCGAGCGTCGCGTCGCGGGTGACGGGCGCCGTCTAGGTCGCGACCGCGATCGGACGCTCGGCGATCGCGCTCTTCGAAAGGCGCGCGCTGACGAGGAAGAGCAGCGCGGCGTCGACCGTCACGCGCACCGTCCAGGCCATCGCCGCGCCCGCGATGCCCCAGCGGCCGACGAGCACCCACACCAGCACGGCGTACACCGGCAGCTCGATCAGGTGGAAGAGCGCCGTCAGGTCGGGCCGGTTGCGCGCCTGCACCAGCGAGAACGGCACGTGCGCGAGCGCGTTCACGAGCACGCCGACCGCGAGGATCGAGAGCGCGACCGCGCTGTCGTCCGCGAGCTCGGAGCCCAGCCAGTGCTCCAGGATCCAGCGGCTGAACACGATCACGAGCAGCACGACCGGCCCGAGGAACATCAGCAGGTAGCGCGCCGCGCGCCCCGCGTAGCGCTCGAGCACGTCGTGCCGGCCCTGCCCGGCGAGCGCGCTGAAGGCCGGGAACAGCGTCGCCGCGAGGCTCGCCGGCACCAGCGAGAGCCGCGTGACCAGCTCGAACGGCGCGGTGTACGCGGTCACCGCCGCCATGCCGAGCAGCGTCCCGATGATCAACCGATCGAGGTACATCAGCAGCGGCGAGATCGCGTTCGACACGAGCACCCAGCGGCCGAACCCGAGCAGCCGGCGCAGCTCCTCGCGATCGAAGCGCGGCTGCCGGATGATCTCCGGCAGCTCCCAGACACACACCGCGCAGTGCACGCCGAAGAACACGACGATCGCGCCGACCTGCAGCGCCATGATCCCCGTCAGATCCCAGCCGACCAGCACCGCCACCAGCGGCAGCACCGCGGTCGACAGGATGAAGGGCACGCGCATCGCGTTGACCAGATCGAAGCGCTGCGCCGCCTCGAGCGCGCCCGACAGCGAGTCGATCAGGATCGCGAGCGGCATCGCCAGCGCGACCAGGAAGAACGTGGTGCGCGCCTCGGCGTGGAGCTCGGGCGGAATCTGCAGGAGGCGCTCGACGAGCAGCGGCGTGATCGCCGCGAGGACCAGCCCCCCGAGCGAACCGCACGCGAGCTGCGCGACCAGCGTGGTCGCGACGATCCCCGGCACCTGCTTGCGCTCGCCCTTGCCGAGCACCTCCGCCACGCGCTTGCGCAGCGCGCGCCCGAGGCCGAGATCGAAGAGCGTCGAGAAGTTCATGATCCCGAGCGTCACCGCGAGGATGCCCGCGCGGTCCTCGCCGAGCCGTCCGATCAGGAACGGCACCGCGAGCAGCACCACGATGATCGGGACCACCTGGCCCACGAGGTTGAGCAGCGTGTTGCGCGCGAGCAGGCGCCCGCCGATCTCGATGCCGCGACCGCCGATCTCGTCGGCGCCGGCGATCGGCTCGGCGGAGCCGCTTGCGCCCTCGATCGGCTCGGCGGAGCCGCTTGCGCCCTCGGAGCGCTCGACGTCGGGCTCGTCCACCGCGGACATGCGTGCCTTCGCTCTCTCTCGTTCGGGCGCTGCGGGGACCACGCGGCGTGGACGGGATTTAGCACGACCCGAGCATCACCTGCATCCGCTCGCGTGAGCGCGGATCGGTCGACGTGCGCGCTCGACAAGGGCGGGCCTGCCCGTTACATCCCGCCGGTCGCGCGAGGAGCCGCATGAGGAATCGAGCACGTCCTCTTCGCCGCGCGGGCGCGTCGTGAGCGAGGGCTCCAGCGAGCCCGAGGGCCCGATCGAGCGCGCGTTCGCGGCGATGGGGCGCGCGATCCACCCGCGCCCGACCGCGATCGTCGTCGTGCTCTTGCTCTCGCTGCTGCCTGCCGGGTGGCTCGCGTCACAGCTCGAGGTGCGCGCGTCGTTCCTCGATCTGCTGCCCGACGACGAGCCACCGGTCCAGCAGCTGCAGACCGTGATCGAGCACGCGCGCTCCGCGAGCGACATCACGATTGCGATCTCGACCGAGGATCGCGCGCTCGCCGGGCGGTTCGCGCTCGCGCTGGTCGAGGAGCTCGAGCGCGATCCCGAGGTCGCCGGCGTCGGCGGCCACATCGACATGAATTGGTTCCGCGAGCATCGCCTCCTCTTCGTGCCCGAGGAGGAGCTCGAGGCGCTCACCGCGCGCGCCGAGCAGGCGATCGATCGCGAGATCCTCGGCGCGAGCGGCCTCTACATCGACTTCGAGGAGGACGACGACGCCGAGGAGACGAGCGCGCTGCTCGCCGACGTCGACTCGAGCGACGAAGGCCTCGATCGAGACGAGTGGATCGTGACGAGCGACGGACGTTTCCTCGCGATCTGGGCGTATTTCGCGGGAAACACCGGCGATCTCGAGTTCGGCCGCGCGGCGCTCGAGCGCGTCCGCGGCATCGTCGATCGGCTGCGCGACGGCGAGCGCTTCCCCGAGGATCTCGAGGTCCACTACGCCGGCGGCATCCCGACGCGCGTCGAGGACGAGAGCGCATTCGTCGCCGACCTCCGCGTCGCGGGCTTCGTCGGGTTCTTCGCGGTCGTGCTGCTGATCGTCGCGACGCTCCGGGCGCCGCGCGCGCTGGTCGTGCTGGGGCTGCCGCTCTTCGTCGGGCTGGTGTGGACCTTCGCGTTCGCCGAGGTCGCGGTCGGGCACCTCAACATCATCAGCGGGTTCCTGTTCTCGATCTTGTCGGGGCTCGGCATCGAGTACGGCATCCACCTGATGCACCGCTACCGCGAGCTCCGCGACGAGGGGCTCGCGCTCGAGCCGGCGATCGAGCGCCTCGTCGCGAAGACCGGGCGCGCACTGCTGTCGGGCTCGATCACGAACGCGAGCGTGTTCGCAGTGATCGCCGCCGCGCAGTTCCGCGGGTTCAGCGAGTTCGGCCTGATCGCGGCCGCCGGGCTGCTGCTCACGCTCGTGGCGACGCTCGCCGGGCAGCCGTCGCTGCTCGCGATCGGCGAGCGCCTGCGCCCGCTGCGCTGGAAGACGGCGGGCGAGGCGACGACGCCGGTGCGCGTGCCCGCGCGGGCGCGCTGGATCGTCGTGATCGTCGTGCCGCTCTTCGCGCTCGCCTCGGGCGTCGCGCTGGCGCGCGGCGAGGTCACGTTCAACGGGAACTGGCGCCTGCTCGCGGGCGACAGCGAGGCGACGCAGTTCTCCGAGTACCTGCGGCACCACTTCGCGGGGCTCTACACGGCGGCGATCCTCTACGTGCCCGACGGCGACGACCTGCCGCGCGTCGTGGAGGCGGTCGAGCGCGTGCGCGCCGCGCGCGCCGCGCGAGGCGAGCCCTTCGACGTCGTCGAGGTCGCGACGCTCGACGAGGCGTTCCCGCCCCCCGCGCGCCAGGTGCGGCGCGCCGAGCTCGCCCATCTGCTGGGCGAGCAGCTGCGCCGCATCCGCCCCGAGACGCTCGACGATGGCGGCCGCGCGCGGCTCGAGGAGGGGCTGCGCCTCGTCGACGACGCGCACCCGGTAGAGATCTCGGACCTGCCGTACGCGGTCGTCGGGCCCTTCGTGACGCAGGACGGCGTCGGCTCGATCGTGCACCTGCGCGTGCACGAGACCGACGACGCGAACACCGACGTCCTGGTCGCGTGGGCCGAGCAGGCGCGAGAGATCGCCGCCGAGCTCGAGGAGGCCGGCATCGAGGCGCCGATGCTCAGCGAGAACTGGATCGCCGGTGAGATCTTCGAGCGCGTCGCGCGCGACGGACGCTTCTTGCTCTTCGGCACGCTGGCGGCGGTGTTCCTCGTGCTGCTGCTCGACTTCCGCCGCCCTCTGCTCGCGCTCGGCGTGCTCGGCTCGGTGCTGCTCGGCGTGATCAGCATCGCCGGCGGGATGTGGCTGGTCGGGCTGCAGCTGAACTTCATGAACGCGGCGATCCTGCCGGTCTGCGTCGGGATCTCGCTCGACAACGCGATCCACGTCTATCACCGGTGGCGCGAGGGTGGCCCCGGGTCGATCCCGATCGTGCTGCGCCACACCACGCGGGCGAACGCGCTGGCGTCGGCGACCAACTTGATCGGGTTCGCGGCGCTCGCGCTGACGCACCACCAGGGCCTGCGCTCGGTCGCGTGGCTCGCGATGATCGGGGTGACGGCGACCTACGTCTCGACGACGCTGTGGTTCCCGATGGTCCTCGAGACGATCGACGCGCGGCGCGCGCGCCCGATCCGTCCTTGAAGCATCACTCGCGCGTCACTCGCTCTTGACCAGGACGAAGCCGCCCGAGTCGCCCTCGCCGCTCGCGTTGAGCGCCTCGGCCTTGCGACGGAACGCGGCGATGTCGCGCCACGAGAACATCGAGCGCAGCTGCGTGCGGGCGTGGGAATTCTCGGCGTGGAGCGAGATGCCCTTGGCGTACTGCTCGCTGCCCCAGATCTGGAATTCGTCGGAGTCGTAGAAGGTGTCGGCGATGCGGAAACCCGCCTTCTTCGCGAGCACCGCCATGCTCTCGGGCGTGTGCAGGAAGAGGTGCCGCGGCGCGTCGAGCTGCACCCAGTCGACGCCGTAGTGGCGCCACGCCCAGCTCGACGCGAGCGGCACGCGGATCAGCAGCTTGCCGTCGTCGCGCAGCAGATTGCGCACGGTCGCGAGCGTCTCGAGCGGCTCCGGGATGTGCTCGAACGAGTGGTGCATCATCACGAGCCCGAACGTCTCCGTCACCTCGCGCAGCGTCCGCGAGAGGATCTGCACGCCGTTGCGGTACGTGTGATCGCGCGGGACGTACGGATCGATGCCGACGAGCCGCTCGTGCCCGTGCCACGCGACATCGAGCAGCCGCCCGCCCTTGCCGCACCCGATCTCGAGCACCGGCGCGCTGCGATCGACCCACGCGCGCTCGAGCCACAGCGGCTTCCACGAGCGGCCCGGCAGCATGCAGGCGAGCCGCTGCAAGAGCCGGCTCCCGCGCATGTGGGTCGTGAAGAACGGCCCCTTCCAGCGGATCTCGAGCTCGCCCGGGAAGGCGTACGAGTAGTAGTCGCCCGGGTAGAACCTCGAGAGATCGTCGGGGATCGGATCGATCTGCAGGCACCCGCACGTCGCGCACTGGAAGTAGTCGAACTCCTCGCGCGTGCCGTACATCATCTCGCGCACGCGGAAGATCGGCAGCTCCGCGGAGTCGCCGCAGATCCGGCACGCGCAGGTTCGATTCGGCATTCGTCGCCGGCTCACTCAGCGCAGGCGCGAGCGACGCGACCGCTCAGCCGGCGGCGCCCGCGACCTTGGAGGGCGCGCGGCGCGACACGACGCGCAGTCGCTCCGCGGCGATGCGGATGACGCTCGCCGAGGACACCGCCGGTGACGTTTCGTGCTCGTGCGCGCCGTCGACCTGGGCGATCGCCGGACGCGCGAGCGGGATCGACGTCGGCGCGGCCGGTCGCTCCAGCGCCGGCCACATCGGCTGCGCCGGCGACGTCCCGCGGCCCGAGAGCTCGAACGGGCTCTCGAGGTACGAGGCGCGCTTCGTCATCGACTCGAGCTTCGCCCACATCGCGCGATGGCGCGGGCGCGGATCGATGCGCGAGTAGCAGTAGCCCTCGAACTGCATCGCGCGGCGCAGGCCCTCGACGACGAAGCCCGGCGCGTGCTTCTGCGCGAGGTAGAGGAAGCCGCGCTGCGCCTCGAGCGTGAGCTCGGGCGAGCGCGAGGTGCTGCCGCCGCCGATGTGCACGACGCGCTCGGGGACGATCTCGAGCTGGTAGCCGGCGCGCAGCGCGCGCGCGCACCAGTCGTACTCCTCGTTGTAGAGAAAGAAGTTCTCGTCGAGGCAGCCGATCTCGCGCAGCACGTCGCGCCGCGTCATCAGGCACGCCGCGCTGAGAAGCGGCACGCGCGTGCTCTTCCGGACCGGCACGAAGTTCGGCCAGTAGAACGCGCCGAAGAGGTGCTGGCGCGAGCCGTCCTCGTTGAGCAGGACGGGCGCGACCGCGCCGATCCAGTGATCGCCCGCGAGGCGCGCCATCATGCTCTCGAGCGCCGCGCGGCTGACGAAGAGGTCGGAGTTCAGCAACAGCACGAACTCGCCGCTCGCCTGCTCGACGCCACGGTTGATCGCATGCGCGAACCCGTGGTTCTCGTGTCGGAGCACGCGGACGGATGGGAATTCGTCGCGGACCATCTCCGACGAGCCGTCGCGTGAGCGACCGTCGACGACGATCACCTCCGCCTCGGGGGCCGCGACCTGCAGCGTACGCAGCGTGCGGCGCAGGAGCGCGCGCGCGTTGTACGACGGGATGACGATGCTCAGTTTCCGCATCTCGGACATACGGCGGGAGCGCTCCCTGCTCGCGCGTCTGCCTAGAACGCGAGTCGAATTGGCCAGAGGGTTAGCACGACGCGCGTGCGGTGCCGTGATTTCTTGCCGGTCGGCCGGTTAGGTCCCGTATCCACCATCCGTGCCAGCGCTGAGCGGCGAGGTTTTCGGGGGCCGCGACGGGTGTGCAGTGGTCGCCGCTTCACAGGTGCGGTGAATACTGCACTCCGCAGGCTCGGCGTGGCGCAGTGAGGGACGCCGGATGCCGGAGCGCTGCGCCGCCACCCGCACGTGCCGCCACCGCGACGTGGCACTCCTCGGCGCTCGACTGCTGGGCGACGACGCCTGGGCGATCGCGTCGTTTCCTTGATTCTTTTCGAGCGCCCGGCTAACGGTGGGCCCCACCGCAACCCCCGTTCAGCCGAACGCGCGTTCTCCGGGAAGCGCGTTCAGGCCGGGCGGCGTTCGGCACGTTCGGCAGACCCAGGGGACGCGATGAGCGACACGACCACGACCACGACCACGTCCGGGCCCCCGCCCGAGAACAAGCGCGGCGGCGGCCTGCGGAAGCCGATCGTCATCGGGATCAAGCTGCTGATCTCGGTCGCGATCCTCGCCGAGATCTACCGGCGCACCCTGCAACGGGACGGCGCGGACGAGATCGTCGGGCACCTCGAGCGCCTGAATTGGGGCTGGTTCGCGCTCGCGGTGTCGATGCAGCTGATCGCGATCGGCTTCGGCGTGGTGCGCTGGAAGCGGCTGCTGGGAGGCCAGGGCATCCAGGCGCCGTGGAGCTTCCTCGGCACGTCGTGGATGATCGGGCGCTTCTGGGGCGCGGTCACGCCGGGCGGGCTCGGGCTCGACGGATGGCGTCTCTACGAGAGCGCGAAGCACACCGGGAAGATCGCGCGCGTCACCGCGCTCGCGGGCGTCGAGAAGGTGCTCGGCCAGCTCGCGTTCGGCGTCGTCGTGATGATCGGATCGGTCTTCGGCCTCGAGCTGATCGGGCTGAACGGCATCCTGATCGTCAACGGCTTCTTCGTGGTGCTCGTCGCGGTCGGGATGACGCTGCTGACGAACCCGCAGATCTTCCGCGGGCTGACGCGCGCGCTACCGGCCGCCGTGCAGCTGCGCGTCGCGACGCTGGTCGAGGCGGTCTCGGCGTACCGCGGCAAGGGCGCGCTGCTGACGCAGGCGGCCTTCCTCGGGATGGGCGTGCACGCGTTCAACAACTTGATCTACGTGTGTGCGGCGCGCGCGCTCGGGGTCGAGCTGAGCATCGGCGTGGTGTTCTTCGCGTCGTCGCTGCAGATCCTCTCGACGCTGCTGCCGACGTCGATCAACGGCATGGGCCTGCGCGAGGCGACCGCGATCGCGCTCTACACCTCGCCCGCGATCGGGCTGACGATGGCGCAGGCGGTGCTGATCCCGACGGTCGGCTTCGCCGCCGAGATGGCGGTCAGCGTGTGCGGCGCGCTCTTCTTCCTGACACGCCACGCCGGGTACACGCCGAAGATCGTGGTCGAAGATCCGGATCGCGAGCGCATGGTGCTCGCCGAGGGCGCGGCCCCCGAGCACGCACGGATGAAGATCGGTCGCGGCGTGCAGATCGGGCTGGGCGCGGGGCTGCTCGCGGGCGCGATCGTCGGCATCGGCGAGGGCCTGATCGTGGTCGCGGGCGGGCGCACCGGCTGGTGGGTGATCGCGTACGGCGCGGTCGCGTACTCGCTCTTCTGCGCGTGCGTCGGCGCGGTGCTCGGGGGCGTGGTCGCGTACGCCGAGCGCACGATGCAGCGCCCGGCGCTCGACGAAGCGCGCCTCTACGCGCGCATGACGGCGCTGCTGGTCGCGGGCATCGCGTTCGGGCTCGGGGCGTTCCGGGTTCGGCGCGATCTCTACGAAGAGCAGCTGGTGTGGAAGAGCCTCGAGGGCATCGGCGTGCTGCTCGGGTGCGTCGCGGTCGCGGGGATCGTCTATCTCGCGCTGGCGGCGGCGATCCGGTTCGTGGTCGCGCGCAAGCCGGGCGCGGTGATGCTGCGCGCGTGGGGCTCGCCCGCGGTGGTCGGCGGCTTCGTCGCGATCGTCGGCGTGTTGACGGTGATGATCGGACAGCCCGCGGAGGCGCGGCAGGGTCGCACGCGGCCCGAGGCACCGGAGGGCGCGGGGAACGTGCTCGTGATCGTCGTGGACACGATGCGCGCCGATCACCTGCCGGGATACGGCTACCAAGGCGGTCGCACCCCGAACCTCGACGCGTTCGCGGACGACTCGATCCGCTTCGACCAGGCGTTCGCGAACGCGAGCTGGACGCGTCCGAGCTTCGCTTCGATCATGACGGGCCGCTATCCGTCGAGCCATGGCGTGATGGCCAAGAGCGACGCGCTCCCCGAGGAGCTGACGACGATCGGCGAGGCGTTCGGAGAGGCCGGCTGGCAGACCACCGGCGTCGTCACGAACTACAACGTCGGGCCCTACTATCACTTCGATCAGGGCTTCGACGAGTTCCACTACCTCGAGCCCGAATTCGTGCTGTGGGCGGACGACTCGGCGGCGAAGCTGCTGCTCGTGCAGTTCCTCCGTCAGCGCATCGAGGGGGCGCGTGACTGGTGGGAGGGCGGCGCGCCGCGCGGCACCGTCTACCAGGACGCCGAGGTCGTGAACGCGGAGCTCGGACGCTGGCTCGAGAACGCGCCGCGCGAGCCGTGGATGATGTTCGTCGGGTACATGGATCCGCACGATCCCTACTACGCGCATCCGGCGCGCCGCGGAGGCTATGCGCGCGCCGCGCACCAGACTCCGTCGCTCGCGGAGGCGGACGCGCTGCGCGCCCTGTACGACGGCGAGATCACCTACTGGGACGAGCACTTCGGCCGGCTGATCGCCGATCTGCGCGCGCGCGGTCTCTACGACGACATGACGATCGTCGTGACGTCGGATCACGGCGAGGAGTTCGGCGAGCACGGCGGCTTCTGGCACGGCACGACGCTGTACGACGAGCAGGTGCGGGTGCCGCTCTACGTGAAGCTGCCGCAGGGCCGTCGGGCCGGCACGACGGTGCGCCACTGGGTGCAGAGCGTCGACATCATGCCGACGCTGCTGGCCGAGGCCGGCATCGAGATCCCCGAGGGCGTGCAGGGCGCCAGCCTCTTCGAGGGCTCGACGCGCGTCTACGCCGAGGAGAGCCACGAGGGCAACGTGCTCGAGTCGGTGCGCGAGCTGCGTGGCACCGACGAGCTGAAGCTGATCGTCGCGAACGAAGGCAACCCGCGCGGCGTGCCGGCGCGCGAGCTCTTCCGCGTCGATCTCGATCCGCGCGAGACCGAGGACGTCAGCGCCGAGGACCCGAGCGGCCTCGAGCACACCGAGCGCGCGATGAGCGCGATGCGGATCGAGGCCGCGCGCGGCGCGGTCGAGGCAGAAGAGGTCGTGCTCGACTGCGAAGAGGTCTGCCAGCTCTGCCAGCTCGGCTACACGAGCGGGCAGGAGTGCGAACGCTGCCACTGCGGTTGATCACGCCTCGCGCACGAAAGGGCGCGTGAGGCCGTGCTCGACCAGCCGGCGGTACAGCGTCATGCGCGGGATCCCGAGCTCGCGCGACACCTGCGAGACGTTCCATCCGCTGCGCTCGAGCGCGCGGCGGATGCGCGTGGGCTCGTCCTCGAGCGCGCTGCCGAGCTCGGGTGACGCGGGCAGGACGAAATCGTCGGCGTCGATCCGCCGGCCGCGCGCGAAGACGCTCGCCGCGCGGAGCACGTTCTCGAGCTGTCGCACGTTGCCCGGCCACGAGTAGCGGCTCAGCCGCTCGACCGCCGCGGGCGTGAGCTCCAGTCGATCGTCGACGCGCGCGAGGATGCTGCGCGCGATCCACGGGATGTCGTCGGCGCGCGCGCGGAGCGACGGGACGTCGACGACGACGACCGCGATCCGGTAGTAGAGATCCTCGCGGAAGCGCCCGGCGCGCACTTCGTCGGCGAGCCTCCGGTTGGTCGCGCAGAGGATCCGCGCGCCGATCGTGATCGCGCGGGTGGAGCCGACGGGCCTGACCTGTCGCTCGTCGAGCGCGCGCAGCAGCTTCACCTGCATCGCCTCGGGGAGCTCGCCGACCTCGTCGAGGAAGAGCGTGCCGTCCTTCGCCTGGACGAAGAGGCCGTCGCGATCTCGGTCGGCACCGGTGAAGGCGCCGCGCGCGTGACCGAAGAGCTCGGACTCGAAGAGCGTCTCGGGGATCGCGCCGCAGTTCACCGCCAGGAACGGAGACGCCCTGCGCTCGCCGGCCTCGTGGATCGCACGCGCCGCCAGCTCCTTCCCGGTGCCGCTCTCGCCCTCGATCAGCACGCTCACCGGCGAGCCCGAGAGCCGCTCGAGCGTGGCGAAGAGCTTGCGCATCGCGGGCGCGCGACCGACCAGGCCGTGGAACGAGCCGGGCTCGGGCGCGAGGACGTGCCTCGAGAGGCGCTCGACCTCGCGGGTGCGCTCATCGAGCAGCGCGACGATGCGCTCTCGCTCCGCCTCGAGCTCGTGGGTGCGGCGCTCGAGCTCGCCGCTCAGGCGCGCGTTCGTCAGCGCCACCGCGACGTGATCGGCGAAGCCGGCGAGCAGCCGGGCGTGGGTCTCGTCGAAGCGGCCGCGCTCGAAGCGGTTGTCGAGATAGAGCGCGCCCAGCACGCCGTCGCGCGCGCGCACCGGCACGCAGAGCACGGAGCGCAGGCGCATCGTGTGGACCGACCGCTCCATCGCGAACCGCTCGTCCTCGCGCGCGTCGGTCGTGAGGACGGCCTCGCCCTGCGACACGACGCGCTCTGCGATCGAACGGCTGTACTTGGTGGTCGAGCGCGCGAGATCTTCACGGTCGATGTTGCGCGCCACCGCCACCGCGAGCTCGCCGTCGCGGCGCAGCAGGACGAAGCCGCGCTCCGCGCGGGTCAGCTCGATCGCGGCGTCCATCGCGAGCTCGAGGATCTGATCGGGGTCGCGCGCCCGCGCGACGTTTCCCGCGAGCTCGAGGAGGCGCTCGAGCTCCTGCGCGCGCGTCGAGGTCGACGCTGCACCGCCGAGCACGGGCTCGCTCGCAGCGCGAGCCGCGCGCGCGAAGAGCTCGAGGCGATCCGGGTGCCGCTCGAAGGC
>JALYRN010000029.1 GCA_030855295.1 Myxococcota bacterium
CGCGCGCTCGGCGCGCAGGTGCGCGCGTTCGACACCCGCGCCGCGGCGCGCGAGCAGGTCGAGAGCCTCGGCGCGGAGTTCCTCGAGGTCGAGCTCGAGGAGAGCGGCGAGGGCGGCGGCGGCTACGCGAAGGTGATGAGCAAGGAGTTCATCGCGGCCGAGATGGCGCTCTTCCGCGCGCAGGGGAAGGACGGCGTCGACGTCGTGATCACGACCGCGCTGGTGCCGGGCGCGCGCGCGCCGACGCTCCTGCCGCGCGACGTCGTCGAGGCGTTCCGCCCGGGCTCGGTGATCGTCGACATGGCCGCCGAGCAGGGCGGCAACTGCGAGCTCTGCGTGCCCGGCGAGGTCGTCGTGCACCAGGGCGTGAAGATCCTCGGGTTCACCGATCTCGCGAGCCGCATGGCGAGCACGGCGAGCAAGTTCTTCGCGATGAACCTCGTGCACCTGATCGCCGACATGGGCGCCGGCAAGGAGGGCGGGGCTCGCATCGATCTCGAGAGCGACGTGGTCCGCCCCGCGCTGCTGACGCACGGCGGCGAGATCCTGCCGCCGCCGCCGCGCAAGGAGCCCTCCCCCGCCGGCGGCGCGGCCAAGAAGCCCGAGCCGGGACGCCACACGCGGCCCCCGCCGCCGTCGAGCGCGCAGCCGAAGCAGAAGGACATCCAGAACCCGGCGCGCCGCGCGTGGGGCACGACCCTCGCGGGCACGCTGTTGATCGCCGGGCTCTTCGCGCTCGGTCGCTTCGCGCCGGGCGACTTCCTCCAGCACTTCACGGTGTTCATCCTCGCGTGCTTCGTCGGATGGCAGGTGATCTGGTCGGTCTCGCCGTCGCTGCACACGCCGCTGATGAGCGTCACCAACGCGATCAGCGGGATCATCGTGGTCGGCGGCATGCTGCAGATCGGCACCGAGATCGACGTCGCCTCGATCCTCGGCGGGATCGCGGTGCTGGTCGCCGCGATCAACGTGTCGGGCGGCTTCCTCGTCACGCAGCGGATGCTGCGGATGTTCCGGCGCGACGGAGGCAGGTCGTGAGCGGCGTCAGCACGATCGCGTACCTCGTCGCGGGCGTCCTCTTCATCCGCAGCCTCGGCGGGCTCAGCAAGCAGGAGACCGCCGGCCTCGGGAACTTCTACGGCATGATCGGGATGTTCCTCGCGGTCGGCGTCACGGCGGCGATCTGGATCGGCGAGGACGGCTCGGTGCAGGGCCTCGGGTTCGCGCTGCTCGCGGCGGCGATCACGATCGGCGGCATCATCGGCGCCGTGCTCGCGCGGCGCGTCGAGATGACGGGCATGCCCGAGCTCGTCGCGATCCTACACAGCTTCGTCGGGCTCGCCGCGGTGCTGGTCGGGATCTCCTCGTACCTCGCGCCGCACGTCGATCCGCGCGCGGCGCTGATGCCCGGCGAGGACGCCGTCCTGCTCGCCACGAGGGACGCGCTGCAGGAGGCGGCGGCCGCGCACGCGGTGCACCTCGTCGAGCTGTGGATCGGCGTCGCGGTCGGCGCGGTCACGTTCACCGGCTCGATCATCGCGTGGGGCAAGCTCCGCGGGAGCATCAGCGGCAAGCCGCTGCTCCTGCCGGGTCGACATCTGATCAACCTCGCGATCGCGATCGCGATCGTCGGCCTGGCCGTCCCCTTCGTGCAGTCGGAGGAGACCGCCGCGGGCATGCCCTTCCTGCTGGTGCAGGTGGTGCTCGCGAGCCTGCTCGGCATCCACCTCGTCATGGCGATCGGCGGCGCCGACATGCCCGTCGTCGTCTCGCTGCTCAACAGCTACTCGGGCTGGGCGGCGGCCGCCGCGGGGTTCGTGCTCGCGAACGATCTGCTGATCGTCACCGGCGCGCTGGTCGGCGCGAGCGGCACGATCCTGTCGATCATCATGTGCCGCGCGATGAACCGCTCGATCCTGAACGTCGTGTTCGGCGGGTTCGGCACGGCCGACGGAACGACGACCTCTGCGCCGGCCGCCGATCAGGGCGAGGTGCGCGAGATCAAGGCCGACGAGCTCGCCGAGACGCTCGCGCACGCCAAGCAGGTCGTGATCGTGCCCGGCTACGGCATGGCGGTCGCGCGCGCGCAGAACGCGGTGCACGACTTCATGCGCGTGCTGCGCGAGCGCGGCGTGAACGTGCGCTTCGCGATCCATCCGGTCGCGGGTCGCCTGCCCGGGCACATGAACGTGCTGCTCGCGGAGGCGGGCGTGCCCTACGACGTCGTGCTCGAGATGGAGCACGTGAACCACGAGCTCTCGCAGGTGGACGTGGTGCTCGTGATCGGCGCGAACGACATCGTGAACCCCGGCGCGCTCGATGATCCGCAGAGCCCGATCTACGGCATGCCCGTGCTCGAGGTGTGGAAGGCCAAGACCGTCGTCGTGCTCAAGCGCGGCATGGCGGCGGGGTACGCCGGTGTCGAGAACCCCCTCTTCTTCATCTCCAACACCCGGATGTTGTTCGGGGACGCTCGGAAGAGCATGGAAGCGCTGGTCTCCGCGTTGCGCGGGTAGGCGCGGCCACCGGGGAGCGTTCGCTCCACCACACGGGTGGGGTGGACGCGCGGTCCCCGTCTCGGCGTCGCTTCGCTCGCCTCGCGCGCGGTGCCTTCCAAGGGCGCAGGCGGCCGACGGTCGAGGATGCGGCCGACGCTTTCACCGACGGGTGGCACGTCAGACTACGAAACCTCGCGAGCACCTCGCGGCGGGAGGCAGCCCCGACCGGTGGATCACCGCTCGCTGGAGTAGCGCCCTCAGATGATCAGGGTCTCGCAGCCTAGGGCGATGTCGACGCTGCCGGTGGTGTCGGAGTCGATGCGGGAGCAGGTGCTCGGGCAGAGGATGATCTGGGTGGGCGTCTCCGGATCGTCGTAGTACCAGCCGTCGGCGCCGGGCGGGCACATCGCGCCGTCGGGGGTGCCGACGAACGGGAACGTGATCGGCGCGCCGCCGCCGCCGGGCGTGTAGACGACGTTCACGCGCGTGCGGTCGAACTCCATGCGCTCGGGCGGCTCGGGGATCGCGAACTCGCACGGGATCGGCATCGGGATCGCGATCGACGCGAGGAGCGTCGTGAACGCAGCGCTCCAGTCCGCGGTGCAGATCGAGATCTGCTGGCCGCCGGTCATCGCCGCGATCGACCAGTAGTGGTCGCCGTTGTCGGCGGCATCGCCGTTCGGTCCGGTGCAGCCGTCGCTGCTGCCGATGCAGCCGAAGCCCGGGATGCACATCATGTGCGTCGAGCCCGGCGGCGACGCGATCGCGTGCGAGGTCCACGACCGGCCGAGCAGACCCGAGAACATCGAGTGGAACTCGCCCGCGCTCATGTTGCTCTCGTCGTCGGTGACGTGGACGATGTGCGTGACCGCGGAGGGCCGGAGGAAGTCGCTCCACATCGAGTACGACGCGATGATGTCGGAGAGCGCGTCGGCGGACTGCACGTCGTAGTCGACGAAGCGGAACCGTGCTGCGTCGGTGCCGAGCGGCGGAGGCACACTGACGAAGCCGGTCCGGGTGATCACGACGACGTGATAGTCCTCGATGCCCGAGCTCTCGACCGACGTCACGAACGAGTTGAGGTTGTTCTGGATGATCTCGGCCTCGCCATCCATCGAGCCCGAGTTGTCGATGATCCAGATGATGTCGAGCGGCGCGAGCGCGGTCTCGGCGTCGAACGAGATCGCATCACACCCCGCGAACCCACCGTCGGGACGCGGTCCGCCGTCGCGCGCGCACGCGGGATCGGCGAAGCACGAGCTCTCGTCGCAGTCGCTGATGCCGTCGGCGTCGTTGTCGATTCCGTCCGTGCACTGCGCGCCGGTCTCGCCGCCGGGTGTGCCGCCCGCGTCGCGACTGCCGGCGCCGCCCCCGTCACGCCGGCCGCGGGTGTCGTCGCCGCAGCCGGCCGCCGCGACCGCAACGATCATCGAGAGCACGACGAGCTTGGTCGACGGCAGCGATCGAATGTGCATGACACCCCTCCGAGTCGGAGAGAACAGAGTCGAGGCGTGATCGCACGGTGTCAAACCCGCCTATGAGCAGCCGCATTGGCCGAACCGGCCACACGCGGGCTGGCCGCGAGCTCGCCGCAGTCCTCCCGAGGATTGCCGCGCGCGCGCGACGGCCCGACAATCGGCGCATGTTCTCCTTCGTCGATCCCAAGAAGCTGCAGGTCCCGAGCCGCGACGAGGCCCTGCCCGGGCGCGCCGAGAAGATGCCCGTTCCCCCGAAGCACTACGTCCTCGGCGCGCCTCTCGAAGCGCCGTTCCCCGAGGGCACCGAGCTCGCGCTGTTCGGGATGGGCTGCTTCTGGGGCGCCGAGAAGATGTTCTGGAAGACGCCCGGCGTCGTCAGCACGTCGGTCGGCTACGCGGCCGGGCACACGCCCAACCCGACCTATCGCGAGGTCTGCAGCGGCCGCACCGGACACAACGAGGTCGTGCGCGTCGTCTACGATCCGTCGAAGGTCTCGTACGACGAGCTGCTCAGGGTCTTCTGGGAGAGCCACGACCCCACGCAGGGCATGCGCCAGGGCAACGACAGCGGCACGCAGTACCGCTCCGGGATCTACGTCACCTCCCCCGAGCAGCGACGCGCGGCCGAGGCGAGCAAGGCCGCCTACGACGACGCGCTGCGCGCCGCCGGCCACGATCCGATCACGACCGAGCTCCTCGACGCGCCCGACTTCTATTACGCCGAGGACTACCACCAGCAGTACCTCGCGAAGAACCCCGACGGCTACTGCGGCATCGGCGGCACCGGCGTCAGCTGCCCCGTCGGCCTCGACGCGAAGCGCTGACGCGCTCGAGAGAGATCGTGCGCGTGCTAACCTCGGTCATGGCCGACGGCGATACCGACGCGGCTCGACGACAGCGCGCCGAGGCGCGCCGCGCCTGCTGGTCGCCCGGAGAGGTCGTCCGCGCCGGAGCGCCGAAGCCTGCGCTCTACACCGGGACGAGCGTCGCCGAGCGGCTGACCCACATGACGCGGCTCTGCCGTGCGCTGTGGCTCGCCTCGGGTCGGACGCTGTCGATCGTTCCTCGCGCCGAGCTCCCGGGAGAGATCTTCCAGATCCGCCATGACAGAGCTCGAGCTCAGCGCTGACTTCCGCGATCTCCTGCTCGAGCTCGCCGACGCCGAGGCAGAGTTCGTCCTGATCGGCGGGTGGGCGCTCGCGCTCCACCCCCACGTCCGAGGCACCGACGATCTCGCCGACGTCGAGTGGCTCGAGACGCACGACTCGGAGCTGCCCGAGCCGTAGCGCCGGCGCGACGCTACTCGGCGCGCAGCGCTGCGAGGTCGGCGTCGGCGCCGGTCTGGGTGCCGGCGCCCGACGCCGTGTCGCCGTTCAGCTCGGCGCGCCAGACCACGGCGAGTCGAGCTGCGCTCGGCCACGGGATGACGAAGAAGACCCACTCGCCGGTCGTCGGGAGCTCACGCGCGCGCCACGCGTCGACGCTGCCCGAGAGCACGTAGTCCTCCGACGGCGCGCCCTCGTCGTCGACCAGCCGCGGCGCACCGGACGCGCTCTCGATCGTGAGCTCCGCGTCGATCACCGCGCCGAGCGCGTCGACGACCGTCACGTCCGCCTCGGCGCGCGGGAATTCGACCTGGAG
Organism: Myxococcota bacterium; assembly: GCA_030855295.1. Lineage (GTDB taxonomy): Bacteria > Myxococcota_A > Polyangia > Polyangiales > Sandaracinaceae > Sandaracinus. The sequence goes on from JALYRN010000029.1 coordinate 5,618, forward strand.
GTTCTCGTAGGGCGCCGGCTCGAAGAACGACTCGATCACGCGCGGGCTCGACGCCGGGACGCCGACGAACACGAGCCCCCCTTCGCGACGGACCTGGCTCGCGAGCAACACGAGCGACTCGGGCGGCGGCCCGTCGGAGCCGCTGAGCATCAGCTCGGTCGCCGGCGTCGCCGCACAAGCAGCGCCGCACATGACGATCACCCACGGAAGCAGCAGGGCGCGCATGCAGCGCCCCAGCATAGCCGCTCCCGTCGCGGAACGCGGGTGACAGCGCGCCCTCCGGTCGGCGACAATGCCGGCGTCATCGAGAGGTACCGCGCATGCAGCCCGACGAACGCAAGCTCTACATCCAGATCCTCGGCCAGATGCTGATCGCCGATGGCGTGCTCGCCGACGCCGAGCGCACGTACCTCGACGCGACGATGGACGGCATGTCGATGTCGCCCGACGAGCGCCGCGCCGCGCTCTCCGGGATCAGCCTCGACAGCCCGGTGGAGGAGCGCGTCGCGAGCCTCTCGGCCGCGACCAAGCAGCAGCTGCGCATCGAGATCGAGCGCGCGATGGGGGCCGACGGCGAGATGCGGCGGCCCGAGTCGGTGCTGCTCGAGCGCGTGCTCTCCGCGCTCCGCTGATCCGCCGTCGTCGTCGCTCCGAGCTGTCTGCCCATGAGCGCGCTCCGCACCTTCGTGTTCCTGGGCGCGTTCCTGCTCTTCTCGATGGAGCCGATGGTCGGGCGCCTGCTCCTGCCGAGCTTCGGCGGCGCGTTCCACGTGTGGACGACGTCGCTGATGTTCTTCCAGGGCGCGCTCTTCCTCGGCTATCTCTACGCTCACCTCGCGGCGCGGCGCGTCGGTCGAGCGCACCTCGCGCTGCTGCTCGTGCCGATGGTGCTGCTGCCGCCTGCGGTGCGGCTCGGGGCGTCGGAGGGCGGCGGCGTCCTCGCGCTGCTCGCGGAGCTGGTGGTCGACTTCGGTCTCCCGTTCATCGCGCTGGCGACGACCGGCGTGGTCGCGCAGCAATGGCTCGCGCGCTCGTCGCTGCCCGAGCGGACGAGCCCGTACTTCCTCTACTCGACCTCGAACGCGGGCTCGCTGCTGGCGCTGCTCGCGTACGCGCTCGTGATCGAGCCGCTGGTCGGCCTCTCGGCGCAGCGCTGGGCGTGGGCGCTCGGGTACGTCGCGTATCTCGGCGCGGCGTTCGTCGCGTACCGCGCGTCGCATCGAGGCGTGCCCGCGATCGAGCCCGCGGCCGCGCCGCAGACGGCCGCCGAGCCGGAGGAGACGATCGGCGCCGGCCGCATCGCGTACTGGCTGGTGCTCAGCGCGTTCCCGTCGATCTTCCTGATGGCGGTGACGAACCTGATCGCGCTCGACGCCGGGAACGTGCCGCTGGTCTGGGTGGTCCCGCTCGCGCTCTACCTGATGACGTTCGTGCTCGCGTTCGCGTCGCCGAGCCGCGTGCCCGACTGGATCCGTCGCCTGTGGCCGGTGTTCGGCTCGGTCGGGCTCTTCTTCTTCGCGGGCGCGGACACCGGCGGCACCTGGCTGCAGGCGATCCTCCACCTCTTCGTGCTCTTCGCGATCTGCCTCGCGGCGCACGGCGAGCTGTATGCGAACCGCCCGACGACGCGACACCTGACGCTCTACTACCTCGTGCTCTCGCTGGGCGGCTGGCTCGGCGGCGCGTTCGTCGCGCTCGGTGCGCCCGCGCTCTTCTCGGGGCTCTGGGAGTACCCGATCGCGATCGTCGGGCTCGTGCTCACGGTCGCGATCGCGCGCCGCCGCGACCTGCTCGCGTGGGCGCGCGGTCCCGGGAAGATCGGCATCGCGCTGATCCTCGTGCTGATCGCGGCGATGGGCTGGCGCATCGCGAGCGCGACCGGCGGCGCGCGCGCGAGCGCGGTGCGGAAGATCGAGGTCCGCCGCAGCTTCTACGGCATCTACTACGTGCTCGATCGCCCGAGCTCGCGCGGCACCGAGCGCGATCTGATCAGCGGCTCGACCCGTCACGGACGGCAATTCCTGGCGCCCGAGCATCGCCGCGAGCCGCTCAGCTACTACCACCGCGAGGGCCCGCTCGGCGACGCGATGGAGATCCTGCGCGCGCGCGACGCCGCGTCACGCCGCTTCGGCGTCGTCGGCCTCGGCGTCGGCGCCGCCGCGGCATACGTCGAGCCCGGCGAGTCGATCGACTTCTTCGAGATCGATCAGGCGGTCGACGAGCTCGCGCGCGAGCACTTCTTCTATCTCGCCGACTGCCGCGGGCGCGAGCAGACGATCATCGGCGATGCGCGCCTGACGCTCGCGCGCCAGCTCGAGACGGACCCCGAGCAGCGCTACGATTTGCTGCTGATCGACGCGTTCGCGGGCGACGCGATCCCGACGCACCTCGTGACGCGCGAGGCCGTGGAGCTCTACCGCGGGCTGGTCGCCGAGCACGGCGTGCTGCTCTTCCACATCTCGAATCGCTACTACGATCTGCGCCCCGTGCTCGCGACGATCGCGCGCGAGCTCGGCCTGCACGCCGCGCTGCGCGACGCGCTCCGCCCCGCCGACCGCGAGGCCGCCGATCCGAGCGTCTACTTCGTCATGCTCGAGCGCGAAGAAGCGCTGGCGCCCTTCCTCGAGCGCGGCTTCGAGCCCGTCACCAGCACGTTCCCCTCGCCCGGCCCGCTCTGGACCGACGATCACGTGAACACGATCGCCGCGCTGCTCCCCGACTGGGAGTGACTACAGCAGGAGTGCTCGCCCCGGAGCGGGCGAGCCGATTCTGCTGAAGGCGCGATCAGCTGCGATCCTTCCAGCCGCCGTTGGCGATGCTGATCTGCTCGTTCAGCGTCCACAGATCGTGGAGCAGCCCGATCCCGACCAGCCCGCCCGTGCACAGGTAGAGCAGCCCGGTGCCGATCTTGCCCAGGTAGAAGCGGTGCAGCCCGAAGATGCCGCCGTACGTCAGCAGCATCCACGCGACGTCGTAGCGGTGCGGACCCTCGTGGTAGCGATTCGCCGCGTTGCGCGCGAGGAACGGCATCAGGAACAGGTCGACCATCCACCCGATGCCGAGCAGCCCGAGGGTGAAGAAGTACACCGTGCCGCTGATCCGGCGGCCGTAATAGAACCGGTGGGCGCCGAGGAACCCGAAGATCCAGAGCAGATACCCGATCAGCACGCCGTGGGTCTTCTTGCTCTCCGTCGCCATCGCACCCTCCTCGCGAACCGTCGATCGCCCCGCGAGCATACATACGCACGAGCGCCCCGGATGATTTCGTCACTGCTCGTCGCAGCGCGCGCCGATCAGCGATCGTCGGCGCCACCGGGGTCTCGGTCGAAGCCGCCGACCGACGCGCGCCCGTAGACCTCGTCGGTGCCCGGCTCGCGCTCGAACCCCTCGGGCGGGCCGCCCGCGACGCGGACCGCGGTGCTCTCCGGAAATCGATAGCGAAGGAGCGCGCGCGCCTCGCGGATCTCGTCGACGTCCAAGGCCTCGTCCTCGGGCGAGGCCGGGCACGCGCACTCGCCCTCCTGCTGCGCATCGCGCTCGCCGCGCACCGGGTACGTCTCGCCGACCTCGCTCACGCGGGGCTGCGGCGATCCCTCGACCGCAGAGAGGTCGTCGGCGTCCAGCACGTCGTCCGCGAGCACCTGCTCGCGCACCGACCGGTCGCGCTCGGGCTGCGGCTCGCGCTCGGTCGCGACCGCGTACGAGACGGGGGGCTCCTCGGTCGTCTCGGTCGGCTGCTCCTCGGCCTCGACCGCCGCGGGCTCACGCGCGAGCGGCCCGTCGCGCGTGACGTCGCGATCGAGCGCGAGCGGCTCTTCACCGCGCGGCTTTCCACTCGCCTCCTCGAGCGCGCCGGGATCGAATCGCCGCAGGCCACGATCGAGCTGCGCCTCTTCGTCGTCGGGTCCTTCGCGCGGCGGACGATCGATCGCACCGCCGCAGGCGCTCACGCCGAAGACGACGATCGAGAGGACCAGCGCAGTCGCAGACGCTCGCGACGTGCCCGTCGGACCAGTGCTCGCAGACATGACGACCCAGACGATCGCAAGACCGACGCCACAGCGTGTTCTCCGTCGCCGAGCCCTCCCGCACGTGGCGGAGCGTCACGTCACACAGATCGCTCGCGCGCGGCTGTCGCGGAGGCGCGCGGCACGAGCGCGCAGCGCTAGCCGTCGCGCTCGGCGCGGGGGAAGCCGAGGAGCGACAGCGGCTCCTCGCTGCGGCGCATCACCACGCGCGCTCCCATGCGCACGTCGCGCACGTGGTGGGGGCCGTCCATGAAGATGCGCGCCTCGCGGATCTTGCTGAAGAGCACCAGCTGCTCGCCGGGATCGATCAGCCCGCGCGTCATCGAGTAGCTCCCGTCCGGCGGCACGTACGGCTCCCGCACCACGTACTGCAGGCGCTTGCTCCCCGACGGCAGCACCCGCCCGCCCGCCGAGAGCTGCGCCGCGGTCGAGCCCGCCGCCGGGCCGATCCACACGCCGCTCGACTTGTGCTCCTCCTCGGTCGCCGAGCCGTCCGCGCGCTCGTGCCGCAGGACGTAGCGCGTCGTCGCCGCGGGCACCGAGTGGGCGAAGAGCGCGTCGTTGAGCACGCGGCGCGTCAGCACCTCGCCCTCGAGCTCGACCTCCATCCGCGTCAGCTTCACCTCGCGCAGCTGCCCCGCGATCGCCGCCTCGAGCGTGGTCTGCACGCTGCCTTTCACGCCCGCGCAGAAGTGACCGACGCTGTCCTTCGGCGCCGAGTTGATCGCGACCACCGGGATCCCCGCGCCGACCCACCGCGCGGCCCACAGCAGCGTTCCGTCGCCGCCCACCGTGACGACGAGATCGATGTCCTCGACGAGCCCCTCGTCACCGCGGAAGCGGAACGACGCGCGACAGCCCATCTTCTCGAGCGCCGCCCTCGCCTCGTCGATCGTCTCGACGTGATCGCGGTGCGCGTCGACCATCCGCGCGACCGAGGGATCGCCCTTCTCGATCAGCTCGATGAAGCGCGCGTTCTTCCGCTCCTTGACGTTCGTCTGGTACGCGGACTTCTTGTAGACGACGAGCACGCGCGGCGCGTCGCGCGCCAGCATCCGGCGCGTCGTCCGCGCGCTCACGGCTGCTGCCTCGACGCACGCCCCGAGCGCGACTCCTCGAGGCTCGACGAACGCCCCGAGCGCGACTCCTCGAGACGCCGCAGCGCGACCTCCGTCTTCACGTCGCGGATGCGTCCGTCACGGCACGCCTCGAGCGCGTCCGCGAGCGGCACCCACTCGATCTGCGCACGCTCCTCGACCGGCGATCCGTCCATCGTCGGCGCGCCCGCCGCGCCCGAGTCCACCTCGGCGACGAACACGTGCACCTTCTCCGCGATCAAGCCGGGCGTCAGGTACACCCCGGGCCCGAGCCGCGTGAACGCGCTCGCCGCGACCACGAGCCCGACCTCCTCGAGGGTCTCGCGCGCGCAGCATCCGCACAGGCCGTCCTCGCCCTTCTCGTCGACCTCGACCAGCCCCGCGGGGATCTCGAAGAGCGTCGGATCGCCGCTCTCCTCCGACGCGAGCGGCAGCGAGTAGCCGGGCCGCAGCGAGAGCGGCGGCCGGATCGACGAGCGCAGACAGACCCGCCCCTGGCGATCGACCAAGAGGATGCCGACCGCGTCCATCGCATCGCGCTCGGCGCAGTCGTAGCGGTACTCGGCGCTCGTCGTTCCGTCGCCGTACCGGTTGCGCACGACCAGCCGGCGCACCCGCACGAAGCCTTCGCTCGAGCGCATCGTGTCGCTCTCGTCGCGCACGATCTCGATCTCGACGGCAGGTCGCTCGTCGAGCTGTCGCTTCGTCATTCGCTCTCCTCCAGCGGCGCGGGCTCCGGCTCGATCTCCGGCGTCCACGAGAGCCCCACGCCCGGCGCGATCGCCCACGTGCTCGCGCTGACGCGATCGTCGGGATCGCTCGGCGTGTGCCACGCGTCCGACGAGATGATCCCCCAGACATCCGCGCCGACGTTCAGGATCGCGCCGCCTCCGAGCACGAACCCGAGGTACGCGCCGCCACCGACGAACGCGCCGAGCGTCAGCTTCTCGGCCTGCGTCGCGCCGCCCCACAGCCCCGCGCGCAGGCTCACCGACAACGCGAGCTGGTCGGTGGTCGCGATCTGCGCCGCCGCCGAGATGCCGAGCGGCATGAACACGCGGTTGTACGCGTCGCGATCGCTCGGGATCGCGCCGGCGCCGACGAAGCCGCCGATGCGCAGCCAGTCGATCGCAGCCCACACGTCGAGCAGGATCGCACCGCCGATGTCGCCGTCGGCGATCGCCAGGTGCGCACCGAGCGAGCCCGCGAGCTGCGGCTGCGACTGCGCCTCCGCGCGCGATGGAGCGAGCGCACCGCCGATCGCGCACGCACACGCGCACGCGACGACGAGAGCGCCCGTCCGCAGCGTCCGAAGCGCGCCCGCGTCGCTCACTTCTGCGGGATCTTCTTGGCGTCCGCGAGGAAGGTCGCGAGCCCCGAGTCCGTCAGCGGGTGCTTGAGCAGCTGGTGGATGACCTTGTGCGGGATCGTCGCGACGTGCGCGCCGATCTCCGACGCGCGCACGACGTGCAGCGGATGCCGGATGCTCGCCGCGAGCACCTGCGTCTCGTACCCGTAGTTGCGATAGATCTCGACGAGCTGCTCGACCAGCAGCATGCCCTCGCCGCCCACGTCGTCGATGCGCCCGACGAACGGCGAGATGTACGTCGCGCCCGCCTTCGCCGCGAGCAGGCCCTGCGTCGGCGAGAAGCAGAGCGTGACGTTGGTCTTGATCCCCTCGCTCGTGAAGAGCTTCACCGCGCGCAGCCCGTCGGCGATCAGCGGCACCTTCACCACCACGTTGCGGTGGATCTTCGCGAGCTCGCGGCCCTCGCGAACGATGCCGTCGAAGTCCGTCGCGTGCACCTCGGCGCTGATCGGTCCGTCGACGACCTCGCAGATGTCCCGCACGATGGCCTCGAGGCTGCGACCGGCCTTCGCGACGAGCGACGGGTTGGTCGTCACCCCGTCGATCACGCCCATCGCCGCTGCGTCGCGGATCTCGCCCATGTCCGCCGAATCGATGAAGATCTGCATGTCTCGCGCTCCTGGAGCCGCAGATTGAAGCCGCCGTCGCGGCACGGTCAAGCGTTCGCGGAGATCTCGCGCTTGAACATTCGTGCATGCGTGGCGTCTGATGGTTCCATGAGCCGGTTCGCCGTCCTGCTCGCGCTCGGATGCGCTCCCCTCCTGTGCGCTCTGCCGGCCCGCGCGCAGATCGCGCCGGGGCAGGCGGATCGCGCGCTCGCCACCTTCACTCCGGCCGAGCTCACCGCGCTCGCGCCGCTGCTGCGCACCGGCACGGTGTCGCTCGTCGAGTTCGCGACCGCGGACCAGGTGCCAGCGGTCGTGATCGCGACCGAGGTCGACGCCACGCCGGCCGAGGTCGCGGCGGTGATCGGCGAACCGGGCCGCTATCCCGAGTTCATGCCGGCGCTCGACGAGGTCACGATCGAGAGCGACGCCGGCGGGCAGCTCGCGTACGCGTGGGGCTGGCACACGTCGGTGTTCACGCTGCGCGGCACCAACACGATGCAGCAGTACGCGCCGCCACGCGGTCATCCCGAGATGGGCTATCGCTTCGTGGTCCGCTCCACCGGCGGCGATCTCGGCGAGGGACGCACGGTGTGGCGCGTGCTGCCGCGCCCCGGCGGTCGCTCGCTGCTGATGACCAGCTCGCGCATGAACCTGCAGGACGCGAACTACCTCGCGCGCCAGCTCTCCGCGGGCGGCACGAGCATCAACCGCACCGTGAACATCGCGATCAACTTCGCGATGCTGCTGCGCACGCGCATGGAGGCCGAGCGCCGCGCCGGGCATGTGCGCCCTGCCCTCGCGACGCCGAGCGCGGATCCGGTGCGCCCGGTGTTCGACGCGGTGCGGCTCGAGCGCCTCTTCGGGCGCGGCGATCTGATGTGGGTCGAGACCTCGGGCGACGATCTCGGCCGCGTGGCCGTGATCGGCGCGATGCACACGCCGGAGCCGATCACGCGCGCAGCGATGCTCGACCCCGAGGGGTTCACGCGAGGGCTGCTCGTGGGCTCGAGCGCGAGCGTGCTCGAGCGCGATCCCAGCGGCGTGCGCTTCGAGTGGGCGATCGATCTGCCGCTGGTCGGCACCTCGGGGCAGATGCACCTCGGCGAGCACACCGATGGTCGCGTGCACCTCGATGGCGTGCAGGGTGCGCTCGCGGGCGCGCGCTGGCGCTTCGAGACGATCGCGCGGCCCTACGGGACGCTGGTCGTGACGTGGGGCCGCTTCGATCCTGCCGAGGGCCTCTGGCTGCTGCGCGTGGTGACGGAGGCCGACGGTGCATTCCGCCCCGGTCTCGGCAGCGCGGCGCAGCTGATGATGGTGCGCGGGCTGCGCACGCGATTGATTCGCGGGATCTGAGGAATCGATCCCCAAGGATGGGTGATCGAGAGGGTCCCCATTGCAACGCTCGGGGCCCGTTCCTATCTGCAGAGCGCGCCTCGCCCCTCACAGCTCCGACCCTGTCGTTCCGGAGAGCCCATCGTGTTGACCATCGCCCTCGGCATCCTGCTCCTCGTCGTCCTCTTCCTGGCCACGAACCACGACGGCGGCTCGGGCACCCCGATCCCCGCGCCGATCCCGGTGCGCGCGCACCGCTCGCTCCCGCGCCGCACCCGCTAGGACGACGCGCGTCCTTCGCGGGCGGGCGCGGACAGCGCGTCGCGCGCTAGCTCGGAAGACGCGCCCAGCTCGGGAGGAACCCGAGCGCGCCGAGCGTCCACAGCACGGCGGCGACGATCACGACGACACGGATGACGTTCGCGATCTGCGCATCGATCGGGAGCTTCTGGACCGCCCAGAGCAACAGCCCGACGACCAGGAGCGTGATCACGATCGTGACGATGAGGGTCATCGCGCCACCTCGATGGTTCGAAGGTCAGTCATCGAGCGCGTCCTCGATGTCGTCGCCGGCCTCTTCGACCGCTTCGCCGACCCGCTCGCCCGGCGTGTCGTCATCGTTGCAGCCACCGCCGCAGCCGATGGCGAGCACGACGGCGGGAACCGAGAGCAGCGCGAAGAGCACGCCGAGCGCGCGCCACGTCGTCGTCCCTCGCGGTGCGCGAGCGTTCATCAGTTGACCTCGATGCTGCCGGGCGACGGCGGCGTGACGACGACCGACGGCGGCTGGGGCGCGGTCACGGTGACGCTCGGACGCGACGGCGCCTGCACCTCGACCGTCGGTCGGGCGGGCGCCTGCACCTCGACGCTCACCGCCGGTCGAGCCGCGCTTCCGGTCGCGGCCGGCGTCGATCCGACCTGCGTCGTCTCGGGCGGCGCCTCGGTCTCGCCTCCGCACGCGAACATCGCAGGGACCGACAGGAGCGAGAACATCAAGAACAGATGACCAACAGATCGCATGGGAACCTCGTTCGAAGGTGGCAGTGACGAAGCGCGCTCGAGCGCACTTGTCGGCGACGCCCCGCTTCGCAGCGCCCGTGCCATCGGAAAAGCACGCACGATTCGACGGGTTCGCGATCCGCGCGGCGCGCGGCCGATCGCACGCCTCAATCGAAGTGAAGGACCATCCGCATCATTCTGATGCGAGGAGCCGCCGCCCCGCCGGCCTCTTCGCGAGTGGGCTCGGCTTTCGCGGGTGTTTTCGCATCGGCACGGGGGGTGCTCAGAGGCGCCCTTCGAGACGTGCAGCATTCCGCTGCCGGCGTGCGCCCGTCTCGAAGGAAAGAAGAGCACTGATGACTTACCCGAAGCCGTGGAAGACCGGAGCGGCGCTCCTGCTGCTGGCGTTCGCAGCCGCCTGCGAGGCACCGCTCGTCACGACGGCGACGCCGGACGCGAGCTCGCGTGACGGCGGGATGCAGGTCGACGGCGCGATGCAGGTCGACGCCGACATGGTGATAGACGCTCACGTGAACCCCGACGCATGGGTCGCGCCGACGCCGACCATCCTCTCGGTCGCTCCGCTCGACGGCGCAACGGCGGTTCCGATCAACGGGAGCGCCCGCGCCGTGTTCAGCGAGCCGATGGATCGCACCACGATCGACGGCACGACGTTCACGGTGACCTCGGGCACGCCCGCGGTCCTCGTGCCCGGCACCGTCATCTATGCCGGCGGCGCAGCGGCGTTCTGGCCGGAGGCGCAGCTCGACGCCGACACCACGTACACGGCGACGATCACGACCGGCGCGAGGAGCTCGTTCGGCGCGCCGCTCGCAGAGAGCTACGTCTGGAGCTTCACCACCGGCAACACGAGAGAGCCCGGCCTGATCGTGAACCTCGGCAGCGCGGACGACTTCGTGATGCTCGCCAAGAGCGGCATCTCGACGGTGCCGACGTCGGCGATCACCGGCAACATCGGTGTCAGCCCCGCGGCGGCCGCGGCGATCACCGGCTTCTCGCTCACCGCCGACGCGACCGACACGTTCTCGACCTCTCCGCAGGTGACGGGGATGGTCTACGCGTCCGACTACGAGGTCCCGACGCCGTCGAACCTGACGGCCGCCGTCAGCGCGATGGAGCTCGCGTTCACCGACGCGGCGGGGCGTGCGCCCGACCTCACCGAGCTCGGTGAGGGCAACATCGGCGGACTGACGATCGCGCGTGGCGTCTACAAGTGGGGCACCGGCCTCTTGATCCCGAGCGACATCACGCTCCGCGGCACCGACACCGACGTCTGGATCTTCCAGATCGCTCAGAACCTCACGATGAGCAGCGGCGCGCGGGTCATCCTCGCGGGCGGCGCGCGGCCGGAGAACGTGATCTGGCAGGTCTCGGGCCTGGTCGATATCGGCACCACCGCGCACCTCGAGGGCACCGTGCTCTCGGCGACGTCGATCACGCTGCGGACCGGCGCGACCGTCGACGGACGCCTGTTCGCGCAGACCGCGATCAGCATCGACGAGGCGACGGTCACCCAGCCCACCCCGTGACGCGAGCGATCGCGTCCGACTCCAACACTGACCTCCACGCGGTCGCCGCTCCCCAGTCGGGCCGGCGTCTCGCGATGAAAGAGAATATGAAAAGGTTTCCTGGATCTCCGCTCGTGAGCGAAAGCGCTCGATCGCTCGCACCGTGGCTGCTCGCGCTCTCCGTCGTCAGCGGCAGCGCCGCTGTCGCTCACGCCGACGTCGGCCACACGTTCCGTCTCGAAGGCGGCATCGCCGCGCCGGTCACCGATCCGCAGACCGACCTCTACGGCACCGGCGGTGGCGTCGCGCTCGGCTACGAGCTGCTCCCCGTTCCGTACGTCGGGCTCGAGGCGCGCTTCTCGTCGTACTGGCTGCCGGTGAGCGCGGCGAACCCGTCGAGCCACAGCTTCGGCACCTACTACGCGCCGGCGATCGCGCTTCGCCTCCATCCGCTCGCGACGCAGGGCGTCGGTGATCTGTGGCTCGGCGTCGGCGCCGCGATCGCGTTCACCGGTGACCTCGTGCGCCCCGGGCTCGAGCTCGGCATCGGCTACGAGCTGCAGGCCGCGTGGTGGCTCCGCGTCGGTCCGTTCGTCCGCTACACGCACATCTTCCAGACCGTGCCGGGCTCCGACGCCGGCTTCGTGTCGGTCGGCGTCTCGCTGGCGTTCGGAGGCGAGCCTCCGCCTCCCGGCGATCGCGACGGCGACGGCATCCTCGACGTGAACGACGCGTGCCCCGACGAGCCGGAGGACGCCGACGACTTCCAGGACACCGACGGCTGTCCCGACACCGACAACGACGCGGACGGCATCCTCGACGCGCGCGACCAGTGCCCGAACGCCCCCGAGGACCGCGACGGCTTCGAGGACACCGACGGCTGTCCCGACGCCGACAACGACGGTGACCAGATCCTCGACGCCGCGGACGGCTGTCCGAACGTCGCGGAGGACCTCGACAGCTTCGAGGACACCGACGGCTGTCCCGATCCGGACAACGACGCCGACGGCATCCTCGACACCGCCGATGCCTGCCCGAACGAGGCGGAGACCCAGAACGGCCACGAGGACGCGGACGGCTGCCCCGACGTGCTCCCGCCGCCGCCGCGCACCGAGACCGAGCTCCAGCTCGAGCGCCTCGGCGAGCGGATCCAGTTCGCGCAGGACAGCGCCGAGGTGCTGCCGGCCAGCCGTGCCGCGCTGCGTGCGGTGATCGCGCTGCTGCGCCAGCACCCGGAGATCACGCGCGTGATCATCGAGGCGCACGCGAGCAGCGAGGGCAGCTCGGAGCACAACATGGAGCTGAGCCGCGAGCGTGGCCAGACCGTCGTCGACGCGCTCGTGCGCGGACGCATCGCTCGAGACCGCGTGTCGTCGCGCGCGTTCGGTGAGCACCGGCCCACCGTCGGAGGCGGCACCGAGGGCGAGCTCGCGCCCAACCGCCGCGTGACGTTCATCACCGAGACCTCGGTCCAGGTCCCCGCGACTCCGTAACCGAAAGCCCGCGAGCCGCGGCGCCGTGCGCGAGATCCGCGAGGGTCTGGCG
>JALYRN010000474.1 GCA_030855295.1 Myxococcota bacterium
CAGCATCGCCGGCCGCCGGTGCGCCCGCAGGTACGCCGCGACCGCGAGCGGCAGGCTCGCGATCGACAGGATCGCGGTCGCGCGCCCCGCGCCCTCGACCCCGAGCAGGTACGAGAGCCAGTCGCCGAGCACGTACAGCAAGAGGTACTGGCTGCGCGCGTACTCGACGACGAAGTACCGATCGAAGATCGCGCTGCCCTGCCCGTGGATCGCCGCGATCGCCCCGAGGTGCTGGGGGTAGTCGACGAAGGGCAGCCAGCGCACGGTCGCGAGCGGCAGCGTCAGCGCCAGCGCCGCCACGCCGAGGACCACCACCGGCAGCACGCTCGCGAGCGACCTCCCGGACGACCTCCCGAGCGACGGAGCATCGAGGCGAACGCCCCGCGCGCGCTCGATCCACGCCCGCGCGCCGCCGCGCTCCTTCCGATCCCGCTCCTCCACGCGCTTCTCGCCGCCTCTGGTACCGCAAGGGACACCTCGATGTCACGCGCACCCCTGGCACCGGGCTCCCTCGGGCACCATCTTGTCTCCCCGATGCGCTCGCCCGCGAAGTCGGCCGGGGGGCCTGCCGCGCCCAGGACGGGTCGTCGTGGCTTCCTCTACGCAGGAGGCGCGGCGCTCGCGCTCGCCGGCGGGTTCCCGCTGATGCAGGCGTTCTCGTCGGAGCCCACGGGCCGCTGGCGGACCGGGCCCTTCGGTCCGCTGCGGCCCGATCCTCGGGGCATCCTCGATCTTCCCGAGGGCTTCGGCTACCGCGTCCTGTCGCGCACCGGCGACGCGATGAGCGACGGTCTGCGCGTGCCGTGGCGCCCCGACGGCATGGCCTGCTTCGAGCTGCCCGAGACGCCCGGCTCCGCGCGCGCGCTCGTGCTGATGCGCAACCACGAGAACCCCGCCGGCATCGGCATGCTCGGCCCCTGGACCGTCGCGCCGGCGCCCGAAGCGTGGCGGCCCGACGGCATGGGCGGCGTCACGCGCCTGGTGCTCGATCCCGACACGCTCGCGGTGCGCTCGAGCAACCTCGTCCTCGGCGGCACCGTGCTCAACTGCGCGGGCGGCCCGAGCCCGTGGGGCTGGCTGAGCTGCGAAGAGACGTACTCGGCCGATCACGGGCTCGTGTTCGCGTGCGATCCCGCGGCCTCGCGCGTCGCCGCCCCGGTGCCGATCCCGGGCTACGGCCGCTTCCGCCACGAGGCCGTCAGCGTCGATCCCGACACGTCGATCGCGTACCTCACCGAGGATCGCGACGACTCGTGCCTCTACCGGTTCGTGCCGCACGCGCCCGAGCGGCCCTTCGAGGGGGAGCTCTCCGCGCTCGCGATCCGCGGCCGCCGCGGCGCCGACACCGCGCGCGGTCTGCGCAACGGCGAGCGCCTCGAGGTCGAGTGGATCCCCGTCCGCGATCCCGATCCCGCCGAGGGCGACGTGCTGCGCCACCTCGCGCGCCGCGACGGAGCGGCCACGATCTCGCGGGGCGAGGGCATCTCCCGCGATCCGACCGCGGATCGATCGCGCTTCGTGATCACGGCGAGCTCCGGCGGCCCCGCGGCGACCGGTCAGGTCTTCCGGCTCGATCCCGACGCCGATGGCGGCGAGCTCGTCGTGCTCGCGCAGTCGGAGGGGACGACCGACTTCGACATGCCCGACAACATCGTCGTCTCGCCGCAGGGGCTCGCGTACTTCTGCGAGGACGGCCACGACCGCAACTACCTGCGCGGCCTCGACGGACACGGGCGGGTGTTCGACTTCGCGCGCAACGCGCTGAGCCGCTCGGAGATCGCGGGGGCGTGCTTCTCGCCCGACGGACGCGCGCTCTTCCTCAGCCTGCAGACCGACGGCGTCACGCTCGCGATCACCGGCCCGTTCGGCGCCGTCCCGGCCTGAGTCAGCAGGAGTGCTCGCCCCGGAGGGCGCGCACGGGAGCGCGCGCTTCGCGCGCGGACGGAAGCGCCCGGAGCGGGCGAGCCGATTTTCAGACAGGCTTTTCTCGCCGGCAGCCCTTTACGGCCGGCGCCAGACCGCTACCATGGGCGCCTCTTTCGAGCGCGATCGTGGCAAATTCCTCGGACAATCCGCTGATCGGCGTCGTGATGGGGTCGCGCTCCGACTGGGAGACGATGCGTCACGCCGCGGAGATGCTCGAGCAGCTCGGCGTCGCGCACGAGGTGCGCGTGGTGTCGGCGCACCGCACGCCCGACCTCCTCTTCGAGTACGCCGAGCGCGCGGAGTCGCGCGGCCTGCGCGCGATCATCGCGGGCGCGGGCGGCGCGGCGCACCTGCCCGGCATGCTCGCGGCGAAGACGATCGTGCCGGTGCTCGGGGTCCCCGTGCAGTCGAAGGCGCTCGCCGGCATGGACTCGCTGCTGTCGATCGTGCAGATGCCCGCCGGCGTCCCGGTCGGCACGCTCGCGATCGGCAAGGCCGGCGCGATCAACGCCGCGCTCTTCGCGGGGCAGCTCCTCGCGTACGCGCATCCTGCGATCCGCGACGCGGTGAAGCGCTTCCGCGTCCGTCAGACCGAGGACGTGCTCGCGAAGCCCGATCCGCGGGAAGAGCGCTGAGGTCGCGCGTGCGCGTCGGGGTCCTCGGCGCCGGTCAGCTCGGACGGATGCTCGCGCTCGCCGGGCACCCGATCGGCGTGCGCTGCGTCGCGTACGCGGAGTCGCCGGACGAGCCCGCGTGCGAGGTCGGCGAGCACGCGCTCGGCGCCTGGGACGACGGCGCCGCGCTCGATGCGTTCGCGTCGAGGATCGACGTCGCGACCTACGAGTTCGAGAACGTGCCGCAGGACGCCGCGCGGCGGATCGGCGCGCGCGTGCCGCTGCGGCCGTCGCTCGACGCGCTGCGCGTCGCCGCGGATCGCGTCGAGGAGAAGGCGCTCTTCCGTCGCCTCGGGATCGAGACCGCGCCCTTCGCGGCGGTCGACACCGAGGACGAGCTGCGCGCGGCGGTGAGGGCGATCGGGCTTCCGGCCGTGCTCAAGACGCGCACGATGGGCTACGACGGCAAGGGGCAGCGGGTGCTGCGCACCGAGCAGGATCTCGAGGGCGCGCTCGCCGCGCTCGGTCGGCGTCCGTGCATCCTCGAGGGCTTCGTCTCGTTCTCGCGCGAGCTCTCGTCGATCGGCGTGCGCGGCGCCGACGGCTCGCTCGCGTTCTATCCGCTCGCCGAGAACTCGCATCGGGACGGCATCCTCCGCGTGAGCATCGCGCCCGCCCAGGGCGCCGCGAGGCTCGAGACGATCGCGCGCACGTACGTCCGCTCGATCCTCGAGGCGCTCGACTACGTCGGCGTGCTCGCGCTCGAGCTCTTCCAGGACGGCGATCGCCTGCTCGCGAACGAGATGGCGCCGCGCGTCCACAACACCGGTCACCACACGATCGAGGCGGCCGAGACCAGCCAGTTCGAGAACCACCTGCGCGCGGTCGCGGGCCTGCCGCTCGGCAGCACCGCGCTGCGAGGCCACGCCGCGATGGTGAACCTGATCGGCGCGCTCCCCGCGCCGGCGTCGATCCTCGGCATCGAGGGCGCGCACCTGCACCTCTACGGCAAGGAGCCGCGCGAGGGCCGCAAGGTCGGCCACGTCACGATCCGCGCCGACGACGCGCGCGCCCGCGACGAGAGGCTCGCCGAGGTGCAGCGCGTCGTCGGCGCGGACTGATCGAGCAGAACGGAACCAGGAGAGGAGAGCTCAGGCGCTGTTCCAAGATCGGCTCGCTCGCTCCGCGCCCTTCCGTCCGCGCGCTGCGCGCGCTGCCGTGCGGGCGCTCCGGGGCGAGCACTCCTGCAGGCCTACGCCGCGGCCGCCAGCGGATCCGGGAAGCGCGCGTACTCGCACCAGTGCTCATCGGGCGCGAGCGTGCCGGCGTCGGCGAGCGCTCGAGCGCGCTCGAAGCTGGTGCCGACCCAGGCGCGGCGCCCGGGCAGCGCGGCCAGCGGCACGAAGCGCATCGGCGTGCGCTGCTCCTCGAGCAGCACGTTCAGCGCGTACACGAACGCGCGCGGCTCGAGATCGTCGAACGTCTGCGCCTGCAGCATCGCGCGGCGCGCGTGGCTGCGCACCCGCCGCAGCACCACGCCGGGCGCGTCCTCCGGCGGCACGTCGTCGTGGAACAGCCGTAGCTCGACGCCGATGTCGTGCCGGCCGACGTCGATGCGCAGCTCCGGCACGATCACGTGCGCGGCCGACGCGAGCAGCTCGGGCGCGAGCGGCTCGTCGGGCAGCTCGAGGAAACGATCCGACTGCGCACGCCACGCGCGCTCCACCGGGTCTCCGCCGGCGTGGTAGTGCGCGGCGAGCACCATCGCGATCGCCCCCGGCGTCGGCGCACGGGTGAGCAGCGGCGCGAGCGACGCGACGTCGAGATCGCGAGCGATCCCGGCGCGACGCCACTCCTCGACCACCGCGGGCCAGCCTGGGTGAGCGGCGCCGGGGAGCTCGACCTCACGCGGGAGACATGCAGCAACGACGGAAGCTTGCATGGTGCATTGCTACAGCAACGCACGTGCCGCCGA
Organism: Myxococcota bacterium; assembly: GCA_030855295.1. Classification (GTDB taxonomy): domain Bacteria; phylum Myxococcota_A; class Polyangia; order Polyangiales; family Sandaracinaceae; genus Sandaracinus. Next base: position 4,516 of record JALYRN010000474.1, read on the forward strand.
CGCAGTCTCGTCGGACACATCGCGGAACGCCGCACTCGTGGCGATCGCGGCAGTCTCCAGTGGCGCTCTGCCGCGATCCCCATGGGGCACGCCGCCGCGCCTGAGGCGGCGCGCGCCCTCCTGTCGGTCAGTCGATGCAGAGGCGCCGCGCGCTGCCGGCGGCGGTCGCGAGCGCGCCGGCGGGGTACGCCGACACGAAGTTGAAGCACATCTCGTCCTCGGTGCGCTCGCCGAAGTACACGGTCGTGTCGTCCGGGTTGTCGAACACGCACGTCGTGCGGATCACGTCGCCGGGGTTCACCACCAGGGCACCGCCGGGCGGCGCGTAGGCGGTCTGCGAGTTGAAGTCCCAGCGCGGGACGTCGACGAGCATCTCCATGTCCGACGTGCTCCCGCCGCGCAGCACCTCGGTGCGGAGCGAGACCCCGCGCGTGTGCATGTGCGGGCCCGAGCCGACGATCGTGACGGGCTCGGTGATCGCGGGGGTGCAGTGCCCGACGATCTCGTGGCCGCGCGCGCGCGGCGGGATCGAGATCGCGAGCGAGCCGAGCGTCGAGGTGCCGATCTCGTTGGTGCGCGGCGTCTGCGTGCTGCAGAGCGCGACGCCGCTGCGATCGGCGAGGTCGGTGTAGCCCGCCACGTTCCAGTAGTGGACCTGCAGGATCACGAACTGTCCGGGCCCCGGCAGCTCGCGCCCCATCGTGTCGGGCAGCACCGTGTTCGTCCCGCCGGGCGCCCAGCCCTGGAGGAACTGCGAGTCCTGCGAGAGCGCGGTGCCGCAGTCCCACGCGTCGCCGGGCGCCTTGCCGGCCGGCAGCGAGCTCGCGCCGAAGATGATCCAGTGATGCAGGACCCGCTGGTCGTCGAGGATCGGCGCGAACGCCGTTCCCTGCTCGATGTCGGTGAACGGCGACTCGAACGCGAAGCACATCACGGTGTTGCCGGCCTCGGCCAGCTCGAACGGCTGCTCCAGCGAGCCCGGCGCGTGCGCGCGGAATTCGTGGGTCACCTCGCACGGCAGGTGCTCGGGACCGACCTGGGGCCCCGACGGGCGGCCCGCGTCGCCGACCGCTGCCGCGCCGCCCGGCGC
>JALYRN010000475.1 GCA_030855295.1 Myxococcota bacterium
GCGTGGTGGTGGTGGGCGTCGTCGGCGTGGTCGGCGTCGTGGTCGGCTGCATCACCGGCTGCATCGGCTGCATCACGGGCTGCTGCGGCGGCTGCGCGACGCCGTTGCCGCCGCTGAGGTTGCCGCCGGTGGCGATCGGATCACCGCCGTCCGACCCCGAGAGAAAGAAGAGCGTCACGCCCGCGATGCCGCCGCCGATCACGAAGAGCATCATCACCAGCGCGATGATGATCTTGCCCGCGCCGCCGCCCGAGGGCTTGGCGTGCATCGGCGGCGCGTAGCCGTAGCCCGACACTCCCGGGTTGGACGGCATGCCGCCGAAGCCGGGCTGGCTCGGATGCGAGCCGGGATAGCCGCCGCCCACCGGCAGCGGCGAGGTCGCGCCGAAGGGCACCCCGGGCTGGCTGGGAACATGGCCGCCGGGAATCTGCATCCCAGGAACGCTCGGCGGCGGCGTGGCCGCGGTGCCGAAGTGCTGCATCGGGCCGGGCGTCGAGACCGGCGGGCGCGGCGTGCCGCCGCTCGAGATGCCGGCGCCCGACGACGAGGTCGCCATCGTCCACGCCGACTGCGCGTCCTGGTAGCCCGTGAACTCCTGGAGGAAGTCGAGGATGGTCGCCTGGCGCTGCTCTCGATCCTTCGAGAGCGCCCGCATCACGGCGTTCTTCTTGTTCTGCGGCACCGACATCGTGCCCTGGTGGGCCTCGAACGGCGCCGGCGACGCGGTCAGGTGCTTGGTCGCCCACTCCCACGGCGTCTTCGCCTCGAACGGCAGGACGCCCGTGATCATCTCGTAGACCATCACGCCCAGCGAGTAGATGTCGGAGCGCGCGTCGAGGAGCTTCCCGCTGAATTGCTCGGGGCTCATGTAGGGCGGCGTGCCGAGCACCATGCCCTGCTTGGTGAGCTTCTGCTTCGAGGGATCTTCCGCGTCGTCCTTCTTCGCGATGCCGAAGTCGAGCACCTTCACGAAGTCGGTCTGACCGCCGCGATCGGTGAGCAGCACGTTGTCGGGCTTCAGATCGCGATGAACGATCCCGCGCCCGTGGGCCTCGTGGAGCGATCCGCAGACCTGGATGAGGATCTTGTCGATGCGGCCGACGTCGATCCGCCCCTTCTCCATCTCGGCGGCGAGGGCGCGGCCCTCGATGTACTCCATGACGATGAACAGCGTGCCGTTCTCGAGCTCGCCGAAGTCGTAGAACTGGATCGTGTTCGGGTGCGAGAGCTCGATGACGGTCTCGGACTCCCGATGGAAGCGCGCGACGATCTGTGGATCCTGGGACAGCTCGGGGTGCAGCGTCTTGATCGCGACTTTGCGCGTCGCCGCGCCCATCTTCTGCTCGGCGATGTAGACGCGGCCCATGCCGCCCTCGCCGAGGAGCTGGGTCGGACGGTAGCGGCCCATCAGGACCTTGCCGATCAGGGGATCGGCGTTGTCCTGGACGTCGACCTCCAGCATGGCCCCACAGCTCAAGCAGAACTTGGCGTGGTCCTCGTTGTGGTGCTGACAGCGCTGGCAGATCCGAGCCACGTGGCCTCCGAGACGAACGGGCGAGCGGGGAAGGTCGCAGCGCGAACGCCGGCCCTTCGACCCGCGAGTGTACCGAGGGGTTTGGAGGAGAGCGAGCCGGAAGCAATTCCTTGGGTGTGCGCGTGCGGACGCGCGCCGGCTGCGATTGCAAGGACGGCCCGACACGTGGGATCGTTCACATGAGCTTCTGATGAATTTCTTACGATGTGTGCGGTGCGTCCTCCTCGCGTCGTCGCTCGTTCCGGTGGCGGCTGGCTGCGGGGACGACGCGCGCCCGGGGATGCCGGACGGTGGCGCGAGCGTGCGCGCGGTGTTCGAGCTCGGGCCCGATCCGATCGATTTCGGCGCGGTTCCGTTTCCGGACGATCTCTATCTGTCGGACGGCCACGTCGAGCTCGGCGCGTTCCCGCGCGAGGAGCTGAGCGATCCAGCGACGGTGGCGTCGCTGCGCGAGAGCCTGCGCGAGATCGACGGATTCGGCGTGAGCTCGCCGATCTTCGTGGGCTTCGACGGGGCGCTCGATCCGGCGTCGCTGCCGGCGACTCCCTCGGCGACGCTCGCGGAGGACGCGTCCGTCTTCTTGGTCGACGCCGATCCCGCGTCGCCCACCGCCTTCTCCCGGGTGCCGGTGCACGCCCGCTGGAACGCGCGCGATCAGCGCCTCTCGATGCAGCCGATGGACGGGCATCCGCTGGTGCCCGGGAACCGCTACGCCGCCGTGGTCACCACGCGCGTGCGCGCCGCCGACGGCGCTCCGGTCGGTCCGAGCGAGCGCTTCGCCGCGCTGCGCGATGCGACCTCGCGCCCCGACGAGCTCCTGGCGGCCGAGGCGTACGAGCAGTACGCGCCGGTGATCGCGAGCCTGGCGACCCACGGCGTCTCGCGCGAGGAGATCGTCGCGCTCGCGGTGTTCCGCGTGCAGACCGTCGGTCGCGATCTCGCGGACGCGCGCGCGATCGTGCGCGAGGCGGCGATCCCTGCGGTGACGATCCGCCGCGTGGTCGGAGGCACCGACCTCGACGCGCTGCTCGGCGTGCCCGCGACGAGCGCGCTCGGCACCGACGTCCCCGGCGGCGTGCGCCACGAGAGCATCGGGTGGGTGATCGACGGCACCTTCGCGTCGCCCGAGCTCGCCTCTCCCGCGCCCGGCGTGCACGGGCGCTGGACGCGCGAGGGCATGGCGCTGGTGGTCAAGCGGCAGGAGCAGGTGTGGTTCACGCTGGTGCTGCCCGAGAGCGCCGATCTCGCGAGCGTTCCGCTGATCGTGTTCCAGCACGGGCTCGGCGGTCAGCGCGGGAACGTCTTCGGCGTCGCGGACACGCTCTGCGCGGCGGGCTTCGCGGTCGCGTCGATCGACATCCCGTACCACGGCATGCGCACCACCGGCGGCGCGGTCGACGCGGTGCATTCGTATGGCGATTCCGAGGGGCCCGACCTCTACGGCGATCTCGGCGGGCAGGTGGTGTACGCCGACTTCCTCGGGATCGCCGACGAGAGCGGAGAGCTGGTGGGCTTCCACCCGTTCTACACGCGCGACGTCTTCCGACAGTCGGTGGTCGATCTGATGGGGCTCGTGCGCACCCTCGAGGAGGGCGACTTCGCCGCGGTCGAGTCGATGGGCGGGCCGGCGTTCGCGCTCGCCGAGGCGCCGATCGGGTTCGTCGGGATCTCGCTCGGCGGGATCATCGGGACGATCTTCGTCGCGAACGAGCCGCGCGTCGGGGCTGCGCTGCTCTCGGTCACGGGAGGGCACCTCGCGCGGCTCGTCGAGATGAGCCCGGGCTTCGCGCCCACCTTCCTCGGCATCCTGTTGCCGCGCTTCGGGTGGGAGTACGGCGACGTCGACTGGCAGGCGCAGCCCGCGACCAGCCAGCCGGGGGTGGCGATCTTCCAGACGCTCCTCGATCGCGGCGACTCGATGGCGCACGCGCCGGCGCTCGCGCGCAGGCCGGTGCCGCTCTTGATGCACATGGCCGAGCACGACGAGACCGTGCCGAACGTCTCGACCGAGTCGCTCGCCGCGGCCCTCGACGTGCCGATGGCGGGCGGCACGCCGTCGTTCGTCGATCTCGAGAGCGCGATCCTGCCGGTCTCGAACAACGTGATGGTCGACGGCGGCGACGCGGTGACGCGCGCGCTCGTCGTGTGGAGCCCGGCGCAGCACGGGATGCTGACGGTGCGCACCGAGGCCCATCGCTGGATGCACCCCGCGACGCCGCCGTTCGAGTCGACGACGCCGGTCGCGGTGCCGAACCCGATCGACGCGGCGCACCAGCAGATGCGCCACTTCTTCGAGACGTGGCGCGCCGGCGCGGCGGAGATCATCGCGCCGTAGTGAGCGCCGTCTCGATCAACGCTTCTTCGCGCGCCGCGTGACTTTCTTCGCGGCGCGCGGAGGCGGCAGCGCGCCCCACAGGGTCGCGAGCGGGATCTCCAACCCAGCCATCGACTCGGGTCGGAAGACCTCGTCCTCCACCGCGCTCTGCGCGATCAGGTAGTGCTTGCCGCGCAGCACGAGGCGCTGGATCACGCGATCGTCGACGTCGACGATCCAGTACTCCGGGACGCCGATCGACGCGTACCAGTCGACCTTTCGCACGCGATCGTGTCGACCGCTCGAGGGCGAGAGGATCTCGACGACGAGCTCGGGACGCCCGCGCACCAGCCCCTGATCGTTCGCGCTCGCACGATAGACCGACTCCTTGAGCACCTGCAGGTCCGGCATCACCCCACGATCGTCGCGGATCCGCACCTTGTACGCCGATGCGAGCACGCGGAGCTCTCGCTGCAGCGCCCAGCCCTGGAGGAAGTAGCCCAGGAGCATCACCAGGTTTTCGTGCCACTTGGTCGGCAATTCGACCTCCACCAGCGCGCCATCGACGAGCTCGCGGCGATCATCGTCGTCGAGACCGACGAAGTCGGCCCACGTGTACTTCTTCGCGGTCGCGCGCGCGGCAGCGGGCATGTGGTCGATCTACGCGATCGCCCGTATCCGCTCAACTCGCCGGCAATCGCGCCTCGATCCGATTGACCCTCCAGTATCACTGCGCATATCCTCGCGGCGCTCCGAGGGCGTGAGCGAGGGAGGGCTGCGATGAAGGGTGAAGTTCGGAATCCGACGACGGTCTGGCTGGTGGCGATCTTCACCTGCGGGCTCGGGCCGCTCTACTACATGTACACGATGTTCAACGAGCTGAAGAACTACCTCGGCCGTGACGACATCAACCCGGCCATGGAGCTCGTCTTCGCGTGGATCTGCGCGCCCTACGGGCTGATGCGCCTGGGCGGGTACATCCAGGAGGCGAAGCAGCGCGCGGGCGTGCCGAACGCCGAGAACCAGTGGGTCACGTACCTGCTGTTCCTCCTCCTCTGCGGCTTCGGCTGGACGAAGATCCAGGAAGACCTGAACACGGTCTGGCAGGGCGGCGGCGGAGCACCTGCTACGTTCTGATCCGTGAGCGCGAGCGATCATCCGATCGACGGCACGCCCGGCGCTTCCCCCTCGGAGGCACCGGGCGTCGTCGTTCCGTCGCCCGTTTTCTCGCCGCCGCATGCGCGGAGCAAGGGACGGCGCCTCTTCGATGCCTCGCTGCCGCTGCTGATCCTGCTGGTGTTCGCGGTGGTCGACTTCCCGCTCTGTCCGACGCGGATCTTCCTCGGCGTGCCGTGCCCCGGCTGCGGCCTGACGCGCGCGACGCTCGCGATGCTCACGCTCGACTTCCCCGCGATGCTGCGTCTGCACCCGCTCGCGCCGATGATGGCGCCGCTGGTCGGCTGGGCGCTCGGCAAGCCCATCCTCGAAGAGCTCGGCTGGATCCCGAAGCACAAGGTCTTCGTCCGCGTCCCCCAGCCCATCTGGATCGCGATGGCGATCGCCTTCTTCGGCCTCTACGCCCTCCGCCTCGCCGGCCTCCTCGGCGGCCTCCCCGACCCCGTCGCCCCCGCCGACGGCCTCCTCGGCGAAGCCGTCGGCCTCGTCACCCACCTCCACTGACCGCCCCCCGGCCCCGCGCCCCCGGCCCCGCGCTCCCCCGGCGACCGACCAAGGGCGCACGCGCCTCACGGC
>JALYRN010000476.1 GCA_030855295.1 Myxococcota bacterium
CCCGAGGGCCCGGGCTCGCTCCGCGGGCTCGATCTCCCCGCGCTCGGCCGCGCGCTCCGGCTCGGCGGCGCGATCGGCGTGCAGTTCGCCGTCGAGGCGGGCTCGTTCTCGATCGTGACGATGCTGATGCCGCGCTTCGGCGTGCCGGTGATGGGCGGCCACCACGTCGCGCTCTCGATCGTCTCGGCGACCTTCCAGATCGCCCTCGGGATCGGCGCCGCGACCAGCGTGCGGGTGGGACACGCGATCGGCCGCGGCGACGTCGAGGGCACGCGGCGGGCGGGCCTCGTCGGGATCGCGGCGGGCACCGCGATCATGGTGATCTCGTCGATGTTCCTGCTCGCCGCCCCGGCGCGGCTCGCCTCGATCTTCACGACCGAGCCCGACGTGATCCGCGCGGCCGTGCCGCTGCTCTTCGTCGCCGCGTGCTTCCAGCTCAGCGACGGCGCGCAGACGATCGCGCAGGGCGCGCTGCGCGGCGCGGGCGACACGTTCTGGCCGCTGCTGATCAACGTCAGCGGCCACTACCTCGTGGGGCTGCCGCTCGGGATCCACCTCGCGTGGCGCATCTTCGACCTCGGGGCGGTCGGCCTCTGGTGGGGGCTGAGCGCCGGCCTCACGTACGTCGCGATCGCGATGACGCTGCGCTTCCTGCGCATCAGCCGCCGCGCGATCGCGCGGGCCTGACGCGCGGCGCCGCGCTTCTCGTTGACTTCGCACCGCCGCGCGGCGAAAGCTGGCCAGCTCGATGAGCAAGAGGGCGTTGATGAGCGCGGTGCTGGCAGCGACGGCGATCGGCTGCGGTTCGAGCGAGGGCGGTGACGATCCGGCCACGACGCCGCCGGCGTCGGCGGCGCCGAGCGCGCCCGTGTCGATCGCGGACCCGGACTTCCTGGAGCAGTACGCCGTGACCTATCGCTTCCAACAGGGACATCCCGGCTCCTTCCGCGTGATGCCGGATGGCGACGGTGTCCTCTTCCTCCGCTCGGCCGCGCGCTCGTTCGTGAACGATCTCTGGTTCTACGACGTCGAGCGCGGCGAGGAGCGCGTGCTCTCGACGGCCGAGCAGATCCTCGCCGGCGCCGAGGAGGAGCTCAGCGCCGAGGAGCGCGCGCGCCGCGAGCGCATGCGGATGGCGTCGCGCGGCATCGCCTCGTTCGATCTGTCGCCGGACGGCCAGACGCTGCTCGTGCCGCTCTCCGGGCGCCTCTTCCTGATCGATCGCGCGCGCGCCGGACAGGAGGGCGCGGCGCGCGAGATCGTGTCGAGCGCCGGCTTCCCGGTGGACCCGCGGTTCTCGCCCGACGGCTCGATGATCGCGGTCGTGCGCGACGGCGATCTCTACGTGATCGACGTGGAGAGCGGCATCGAGCGGCGCATCACCACGCGCCCGTCGGAGCACGTCGAGCTCGGCACCGCGGAGTTCGTCGCGCAGGAAGAGATGAGCCGCTACGAGGGCTACTGGTGGTCGCCCGACTCGCGCACGCTCCTGGTGCAGGAGACCGACACCAGCGGCGTCGAGCGGATGCACATCCTCGATCCGACGCATCCCGAGCAGGCGCCGCACGAGTCGCCCTACCCGCGCCCGGGCATGCCGAACGCGGTGGTGCGCCTCGCGCTCGTGCGCGCGACCGGCGGCCCGCTGCGCTACGTCGACTGGGATCGCGAGCGCCATCCCTACCTCGCGAGCGTCCGCTGGTCGTCGGGCGCGCCGCTGACGATCCTCGTCCAGGATCGACTGCAGCAGGAAGAGGCGCTGCTCGTGATCGATCCGGAGACGCGCACCACGCGCACGCTCCTGACCGAGCGCGACGACGCGTGGCTCAACATCGATCAGGACGTGCCGCGCTGGGTCGCGAACGGCACGCAGTTCCTCTGGACGAGCGAGCGCTCCGGCGAGACCCGGCTCGAGCTGCACGCAGCCGACGGAACGCTGGTGCGCGAGCTGACGCCCGCCGGGCTCGCACATCACTCGCTGCTCTCGGTCGACGAGGCCAACGGCCGCGCGTGGGTGACGGCCTCGAGCGACCCCACCGAGATGCACGTGTTCCGCATCGCGCTCGACGGAAGCGCAGAGCCCGAGCGGATGACGAGCGATCGCGGCATGCACGACGCGGCGATCGCCCGCAACGGCTCGCTGTGGGTGCACACCGCGCGCACGCTCGAGGGCGGTCGTCGGAGCGTGGTGCGGCGCGCCGACGGAACCGAGGCCGGCGTGCTGCGCTCGCTCGCGGAGGAGCCGCCCTTCCAGCCGAACGTCACGATCGAGACCGTCGGGGAGCGCGAGTGGCGCGCGGCGATCGTGCGCCCGCGCAACTTCGAGGAGGGCCGCCGCTATCCCGTGCTCGTGCACGTCTACGCGGGGCCGGGCGTGCGCTACGTCAGCGCCGAGCGCGATCGCTGGCTGCTCAACCAGTGGTTCGCCGATCACGGGTTCATCGTCGTGACCTTCGATGGGCGCGGCACCCCGGGGCGCGGCCGCGAGTGGGAGCGCGCGATCCGCGGCGACTTCATCACCGTGCCGCTCGAGGATCAGGTCGCGGCGCTCCAGGCGGCAGGCGCGGCGCATCCCGAGATGGATCTGGAGCGCGTCGGCATCTACGGATGGTCCTTCGGCGGCTACTTCTCGGCGATGGCGGTGCTGCGGCGCCCCGACGTGTACCGCGCGGGAATCGCGGGCGCGCCGGTGAGCGAGTGGCGCGACTACGACACGCACTACACGGAGCGCTACCTCGGCCTGCCGGAGCCCGAGGGCGAGCAGGGACCGTACGCGCGCAGCTCGGTGCTGACGTACGCGGCGCAGACCGAGGGCGAGCAGCGCCCGCTGCTCGTCGTCCACGGCACCGCCGATGACAACGTGTACTTCAGCCACGCGATCAAGCTCAGCGACGCGCTCTTCCGCGCCGGTCGCGCGCACGAGTTCCTGCCGCTCGCGGGGCTCACGCACATGGTGCCCGAGCCGATCGTCACGCGGCGCCTGCAGACGCGCATCGTCGACTTCTTCCGGCAGGGCCTCGCGACCGACCGGTGAGGTCGAGGGTCGACGCTCAGTTCCGTCGAGCGATCAGCGGCCAGCTATCGCTCGCCGGCGCGACGTCCGTTGCCGTCGCCGCCGGGCCGCGTCTCACCTCGCGGCTCGCCGGCGACGCGGTCCGAGGCGCTGCGCACCCGGATGCGATTGATCACCGCGCGCACGCCGAGCACGCGCTCGGCGCACTCCTCCGCGAGCCACTTCTGCTCGCGCTCCTCGACGTCGCCCGCGAGCGTCACGTGCTGGTCCTCGACGCTGACGTCGATGTGGGTCGCGTCGACCCATCCCTCGTGCGTGAGCACGTCGCACACGTCCTCGAGGATGCGCTCGTCGGCGCGCTCGACCTTCACGACCGAGACGCGATCGTCGCGCAGCCGCTGCTGCGGCACGCCGCGCATGATCCGCGCGTCGCGGGAGGGCCCGAGGTACGGCGGCCGGTGCTCCCGGAACGCACCGTAGTCGCGATCGGGGAGATCCCCGAGGCCGCCGTGCTCGTGCTCCCGATCGTCGCGCCCCCAGGTCCAGTAGCGCACGTCGTTCGAGTCCTCGGAGGTCCCGATCGGCTCGTGCGGCACGCGCTCGCGTCCCCGCCAGATCCGTCGCCAGAGATGATCACGCGCCATGCGAGCGTGTGTAGGCCCCGCGCGCTGCGCGCCAACGCTACGCGGTCTGGTGACCGCTCGCTCGCCCCCCGGCACGCCGGCCCGCTCGCTTGCGCCCGCGCGCACGCTCTCGCTCGAGCTCCATGACGTAGTCGTCGTAGTCGACCTGCATGGTGTGGCGCGGCGAGGCGACGTAGCGCGCGAACATCGCGCGCCGGTCGCGCGCGATCGCGCGCTCCATCTCGGCCGGCGGCGGCAGCGCGTACTCCCCGAGCAGGTGCTCCGCGATCCAGTGCGACTGCGCCTCGGCGAGCGGCATGATCGCGCCGAGCGGCTGCAGCAGCCCGACGAAGAACAGGTTCGGATGGCGCGGATGGAAGACGCGCTGGAAGAGCGGCAGGTCGTTCTCGGGCGCCGACACGAAATCGCGATCGAAGAACGGGAACGTCACCTTGTATCCCGTGCAGTAGACGATCACGTCGACGTCCTCGACGCGACCGTCGACGAAGCGCACGCGCTTCCCCTCGAGCCGCTCGATGTTCGGGCGGTACTCGATCGCGCCGTGCCCGAGCCGATCGAGGATGCGCCCGCTGATCGTCGGATGCGCCGAGCCGAAGCGATGATCGGGCGCCGGCAGCCCGTAGCGCGCGAGATCACCGACGCTCGCCACGATCAGCGACTCCGCGATGCGCCGCCGGATCCGGAACGGGATGCGGGGATCGGTGATGATCGTGTCGAGCGGGCGCCCGAACATGTACTTCGGCACGATCCACGCGCCCCGACGCGACGCGAGGATCGTTCGCTTCGCGACGTAGGAGGACTCGACCGCGATGTCCATCGCGCTGTTGCCCATGCCGAGCACCAGCACGCTGCGATCCTTCCACGCGTCGGGATCGCTGTACGCGTGGGAGTGCAGCTGCTCGCCGTCGAAGTGGCCCGGGAACGGCGGCTCGGGCCAGCGCGGATCCCAGTGGTGCCCGTTCGCGACCGCGACCGCGTCGTAGGTCCGGGTCTTCCCGGTCGAGAGGCGCACGTCGAAGCGCCGATCGGCGCGCGGCGTGACGTGCTCGACCGCGGTCTCGAGCTCGATCGCCGGGCGAATCCCGAAATGATCGACGTAGCGCTCGAAGTACGCGGCGATCTGCGCGTGATGCGGGAAGTCCGGGTACTCGTCCGGCATCGGGAAGTCCGAGTACGCCATGCGGCTCTTGCTCGTGTTGATGAACAGCCCGCGATAGCAGGCGCTCATCCCGTTGCGATTGCCGAAGACCCAGTTGCCGCCGACGCGGTCGCTCTTCTCGAGGCAGTCGAAGGGCAGCCCTCGCTGCGCGAGCACCTTCGCGGTCGCGATGCCGGAGGACCCAGCGCCGATGATGCAAGTACGCGGAAGACTCATCGCTCTCTGCGCCTGTCGTGAGCCGGAGAACTCTGCGGCGCGACCCTACACCGAGCCAGCTCCGCGGCGCACCCCGCTTGCGACGAGCGCTCGCGGGACCCAACTTTCTGGTGTGGAATGGGTGCTGTTGTTCGTCCTCTGGGCTCCCGTCCTCGGCGCGCTGTTGCTGCGCGCGGCGATCGAGGATCCCGAGCGATGTGCGCGCGCCCTCGGCAGCTACGTTCGCGCGGCGATCTTCCTCCACGCGCTCGCGCTGCCGCCCATGCTGGTGTCGTACGGGGTCGCGATGCTGGTGCTCGCCGGCTTCGACGCGGCGCTGCTGCTGATGGTGTGGGCGGCGCGCAGTGACGAGCGGCGGCTCGTGCGCGCGCTGGCGCTGCTGCAGGATCCGTCGACCGTCGATCGCGGTGTGCGGGCGGCGCGCGACTGGCTCGACACGCTCGCGCGGCGCGCCGGCTCCGACGGAGTGCGGGTCGATCACGCGGTCGCATGCGCGCGCGCGCTCGACGCGGTCGGACGCACCCAGGACGCCGAGGAAGCGCTGGAGCGCCTGCCGCGCACGATGCT
>JALYRN010000477.1:0-362 GCA_030855295.1 Myxococcota bacterium
GCCCGAAGCTCCGCGAGCAGCGCCGGCGGCGCGGAATCGCCCGCCCCGATCAGCAGGACCTTCTCGCCGAGCTGCACGAGCCAGAGCGTGCGCCGCGCGTCGAGCGGCACGCGCTCGATCACCCGCACCCGCGTGCCGGTCGCGCCGATCCCGAGCCCCCGCTGCGCCGCCCAGCGCAGCACGACCCATGCGAGCAGGCACACCGCCCCGAGCGCGAGCAGCGTCTGGAGCAGCGTGATGCCGTAGCCCCCCGGCAGCTCCGCGGGGGCCTCGGCGCTCGCCTGCAGCAAGAGCGGGATCATGCGCGCGCGAGTCTACACCCGCACGCGTCTTGCGATCGGCTCGCCCGCTCCGGGCGCTTC
>JALYRN010000477.1:372-5578 GCA_030855295.1 Myxococcota bacterium
CGCTCCCGTGCGCGCCCTCCGGGGCGAGCACTCCTGTCGGGTCACTCGGCCGCGTCGCGGTCGACGTCGGCGGCGCGCGTGTAGTCCATCGCGCGATCGAGCAGCTCGGCGATGTCGAGGTTCTCGACCTCCTCCGCCTTCTCCTCACCCGCGATGCCGTCGCCGATCATCGTCGCGCAGAAGGGGCACGCGGTCGCGACCTTGGTCGCGCCGGTGTCGAGGAGCTGGAGCGTGCGCTTCTTGTTGACGCGCTCCTTGCCGTGCTCCTCTTCCTTCCAGTACTGCGCGCCGCCGGCGCCGCAGCAGAGGCCCTTCTGCTTGTTCCAGTACGCCGGCTCGACCAGCGTCACGCCGGGGATCGACTGCAGCACCTCGCGCGGCGAGTCGTACACCTCGTTGTAGCGGCCGAGGTAGCAGCTGTCGTGGTACGTGATCTTCGCCTCGACGCGCTTGGTCGGCTTGAGCTTCCCGCGCGCGATCAAGCCGTTGAGGAAGTCGCTGTGGTGCACGACGTCGTACTTGCCGCCGAACGACGGGTACTCCGACTTGATCGTGTTGAAGCAGTGCGGGCAGGCCGTGATCACGACCTTCTTGTCGACGCCGTAGCCGTTGAGCGTCTCGACGTTCGCCTGCGCCAGCGTCTGGAACAGGAACTCGTTGCCCGCGCGCCGCGCCGGATCGCCGGTGCACGTCGCGTCGCTTCCCATCACCGCCCAGTCGACGCCCGCGTGGTGCAGCAGCTTCGCGACCGAGCGCGCGACCTTCTTCGCCCGGTCGTCGTACTCCGCCGCGCAGCCGACCCAGTACACGACCTCGGCGTCGAGATGATCGGCCAGGAAGCGCACCTCGACGCCCTCGGCGTCGAGCCCGGTCGCCCAGTTGCCGCGATCCATCGCCGGCAGGTTCCACGGGTTCCCGTTGGTCTCCATGCCGCGGAAGGCCTTGGCGAGATCGGGCGGGAACTCGTTCTTGATCATCATCTCGTGCCGGCGCATCTCGACGATCTTGTCGACGTACGAGATCTGGACCGGGCACTGCTCCTCGCAGGCGCGGCACGTCGTGCACGCCCAGATGACCTCGGGGTTCACGATGTCGGGCAGCAGATCGACGTGCTCCGCCTTGCGGAAGTAGCCGCCCTCGGGCGGGTTGCCGTGGACGTGCTTGCCGTGCGCGGCGTCGTTGATCACGCCCTTGGGCGCCTCGATGCCCGCGTTCCCGATGAAGTGCTCCTCGAGATCGTAGAGGTGATCGCGGAGCGCGAGCGTCAGGTGCTTGGGCGAGAGCTTCTTGCCGGTCACGAACGCCGGGCAGTTGTCGCTGCAGCGACCGCACTCGGTGCACGTGTAGAGGTCGAGGTTGTGCTTCCAGCTGAGGTTCTCGATCTTCGCGACGCCGATCGGCTCGTCGCGCTCGATCTTGCCCTCGAGGTCGTCGACGTCCGGCAGCTTCCCGCGCGGCTCGAGCACCTGGAAGAAGACGTTGAACGCCGACGTGATGATGTGGAAGTGCTTCGAGTACGGCAGCAGGTTCAGGAAGATCAGCACGAACGACGAGTGCCACCAGAACCCGACGTGCTGGAGCACGTTCACGGTCGAGCTCGACAGCCCCGTGATCGCGAGCGCGAACAGCGAGCCGAACGGCGCGTACCACTCCCAGTGCGGCGTGACGCCGACCGCGCGCGTCTCGAGCACGTAGCGCGCGCCGACGAACATGAAGTCCGCGAGCATCATCGTGATGATGATCCCGAGGATGATCAGCCCCTCGACGCCGAGGGTCATCCGCGGGAGCTTCGCGACGACGCGGTAGTAGACGAACACCAGCGAGCCGGCGATCACGAAGAACGCGATCATCTCCTTCGTGAGCGAGTAGACCTGCCCGACGACGAAGTCCTCCGAGAGCAGTCCCCAGAAGTCGAAGTCGCGCGAGTAGGCCTGCCCCCACAGGTGCAGCGTGTTCAGCAGCAGGATGTTGAAGCCGAAGAAGATCGCGATGTGCGCGATGCCGGCGAGCCGATAGCGCTCGTTCATCGGCATCTTGCGCTGCAGGCCCGCGATCAACACGACCTGACGGAACCGCTCGTAGAGCGACTCGGGGTCGGTGGTGATGCGCGGCTCCGGCGCGCCGACCATCATCAGGCGATATCGCTGCACCGCGGACCAGGCGAAGATGCCCAGCGTCACGGCGAAGACCACCGTCATCGCAATCGGGTTCATGGCAAGCGCTTCCGCTTCTCCGAAGGCCGGAGGTGAGGTTCGGTCCAGACCGCGATCACCAGCGTGACGATCCCGGTCTCCGTAGCGCTACTTAGTCCAGGCGCGCGTGGGTGTCCACGTTGGGGCCGAGCTACTTCGGGAGCTTCGCGTCGAAGAACGCGCGGAGCTTGATCAGGTTCTTCTCCTCGCGCGAGAACGAGGGAGCCTGGTACGTGCTCGCGAACCCGCGCACGTCCCCGAGGAAGTCCTCCCGCACACCGGCGTCGCCGAGGATGTCGCCCACCGAGCGTCCGCGCGCGGCGCCCTTGCGGAGGCCCTTCACGTAGGTCTCGAGGCGCGTGTAGTCCTTGCCCAGGAACTCTCGGAGCAGCTCGCAGTCGTTCGCGAGCGCCGCGAGCTCGCGGGTCGCGTCGGCGTCGTTGCCCTCGTCGGACGCGGCCGCGAGATCCGCCGCGACGCGCAGCACGAACGCGTCGTCGAGATAGCCGATGTCGTCGATGCCGTCGGGGATCAGATCGAGCGACTTGAAGAGGTAGTTCAGGCCGCCCGCGATCGACTCGCGCGCGGGCGCCGAGAGCGTCTCGCTCGACAGCAGTGTGCCGAGCTTCTCCGCGTCCTCACCGAGGCTGCGAAGCCACGTCGGGAAGGTATCGAGGTATTGGGGTTCCGTGTCCGACATGGCTCCTCCGAGGCGCGCCACACCGGGCGCGCCGTGCTCCGTCCGGCGGGCGGCATCCTAGCTGATCGTCGCGCTCCGGTGTCAACGGACCACCCGTTCGGAGCGGCGCGCGCTCAGGTCGCGTTCGCGATGCGCGTGGCGGCCTCGGTCAGGAGGGTCGTGATGCGCTTGGTGAACCGGCCCGGGTCGTCGATCGGGCTGCCCTCCGCGACCAGGGCGGCCTCGTAGAGGAGGTCGATCCACTCGTCGATCTCGGGACGATCGCCGTGCTTCTCGACGAGCTCGACCAGCGCGCGGATCAGCGCGTGATCGGGGTTCAGCTCGAGGATGCGCTTCTGCACCGGCACGCCCTGCTGCGTCGCGCGCAGGAGGCGCTCGAGGTGCGGCGGAAGCCCGTTCTCCGGGATCACGAGGCACGCGGGCGAGTCGATCAGGCGGGCGCTCGCGCGCACCTCGCTGACGTGCTCCTGCAGGCGGGCACGGGCTCGCGCGCGCAGCTCGCCGAGCGCGTTCTTCTTCGCGTCGGCGTCCTCGCCCTCGGCGGCGTCGTCCTGCGGGCCGAGATCGAGCTCCGCCGCGGTCGCCGACTGCAGCGGCGTCCCGTCGAACTCGCTCAGTGACTGCACCGCGAACTGGTCGACCGGATCGATCATGAAGAGGACCTCGAAGCCCCGCTTCGTCAGCCCCTCGATGTGCGGGCTCGACTCGATCTGCTTCCGCGACTCTCCGAGCGCGTAGTAGATCGCCTTCTGCCCCTCCTTCATGCGCGCCTTCGCCTCGGCGAGCGACACCAGCCCCGCGCCCGCGCTCGACTCGTAGCGGAGGAGCTTCGAGAGGCGCTCGGCGTGCTCCGGCTCGAAGTGCAGCCCCTCCTTCAGCACCGCGCCGAAGGTCTTCCAGAAGAGCGCGTAGTCCTCGCGCCGCTTCTCCGCGATCTCCGAGATCATCTCGAGCACCTGCTTGACGACCTGCTTGCGCATCACCTTCGTGATGCGCGAGTCCTGCAGGATCTCGCGGCTGACGTTGAGCGGGAGATCCTCGCTGTCGAGCACGCCGCGCACGAAGCGCAGCCAGCGCGGGAGCACCTCGTCGCAGTCCTCCATCACGAAGACGCGCTTCACGTGCAGGCGCACGCCGTGCTTCGTCTCGGGCGAGAAGAGATCGAAGGGCGCGCGGCTCGGCACGTAGAGCAGCCCCGCGAACTCCTGCGTGCCCTCGACCTTGAAGTGCCGCCACGCGAGCGGCTTCTCCCAGTCGTGCGAGAGGTGGCGATAGAGCTCCTCGTACTGCTCGGGCGTGACCTCGCTCGCGGGGCGCTGCCAGACCGGGCTGCCGCGGTTGACCCGGGTCCACTCGAGCGGCGCGTCGTCCCCCGCCTTCTCGCGCTCCACCTTCAGCTCGATCGGCCACTGCAGGTAGTCGCTGTACTTGCGGACGAGCTCCTCGAGCTTCCACGTGCGCAGCAGCTCGACGTTCTCCTCCGCCAGGTGCAGCACGATCGAGGTGCCGCAGACCTCGCGGGTCGCGGGCTCCAGCGTGAACGTGCCCTGGCCGCCCTCGCTGGTGGCCGACGACGACCATCGCCACGCCTCGTCGCTGCCGGCCGCGCGCGAGATCACGTCGACGCGCTCGGCGACCAGGAACGAGCTGTAGAAGCCGACGCCGAACTGCCCGATCAGCGCGAGGTCGGGCGCGCTCTGCCCCGACGCCTTGACCCGATCGAGCAGCTCGCGCGTGCCGGACTTCGCGATCGTTCCGAGGTTCGCGGCGAGCTCGTCCTTGCTCATGCCGACGCCGTCGTCCCAGATCGTCAGCGTCTTCGCCGCGGCGTCGGGCTCGATCCGGATCCGCAGCTCTTCCGAGGGCATCAGCGAGGGCTCGGTCAGCGCGCGGAAGCGCAGCTTGTCGAGCGCGTCGGACGCGTTGGAGAGCAGCTCGCGGAGGAAGATCTCCTTGTTCGAGTAGAGCGAGCGGATGACGAGGCGGAGGACCTGATCGACCTCGGCCTCGAAACGATGGGTGGTCCGCGGCGCGGACGACGGAGGGATGACTTCGGTTTCCGGCATGTCGGCGGCGGAACATCGGCATCCCGCGCGCGCCGGTCAAGAGGTCAGGATCGCGGCGCCAGCTCCCGGCGCTCGACGGCGCGGAACAGGCGCGCGGCGCGATCCTCGGACCAGGTGTAGAGCGCGACCGCGCCGAGGTGCACGCGCACGTCCTCGAGGCGGATCGCCTCCGCCCAGTGCAGCGCGTCGCGCCGCTGGTCGTCGGGGGTGCGGCGGCCCGGGCGCGCGATCGTCACGTGGGCCTTGGG
>JALYRN010000478.1 GCA_030855295.1 Myxococcota bacterium
GGGCGAGCCGATTTTTAGACAGCCTTTGAGTCGACAGGAGTGCTCGCCCCGGAGGGACCGGACGGAAGCGCGCGCTTCGCGTGCGGACGGAAGGTCCCGGAGCGGGCGAGCCGATTTTTAGACAGCCTTTGACTCGGCAGGAGTGCTCGCCCCGGCGCCCCGGAGGCCGGCCGTCGTTTGCGGCCGCGATCCCAGCGCGTACGTAGCTGGACGATGCAGAACATCCTCGTGCCGGTCGACGGCTCCGATGGCTCGATCGCCGCCGCACGGTTCGCCGCCAGGTTGGCGCGCGACGCCGGCGCGAGCGTCACGCTCTTCCATTCGCACGACAGCACGACCGCCGATCAGCTCGGCATGGCGCGCATGTCGAGAGAAGAATTCGCGCAGGCCCAGGAGCGTATCGCGCGCGGGAGCTTCGACCGCGCGCGCGAGGCGATGAAGGGGATCGACGTCGCGATCACCGAGGTGCCGACGATCGGACCGCCGGCCATCGAGATCACGGCGTGGGCCGCGCAGCACCGCCCCGATCTGATCGTGATGGGCTCGCGCGGGCTCTCGCCGCTGAAGACACTGCTGCTCGGCAGCATCAGCGACCACGTGCTCCGGCACGCGCCGTGTCCGGTCACGATCGTCCGCTGACGGACGCGTCGCGCTTCACTCCCGCATCAGCACTCCCGCATCAGCACTCCCACGGCAGCGCTCGCCGAGTGCGAGGCATCGTTGCCGGTGCGTCGCGGCGGCCGCGGCACGCGCACTGCAGCGCTCGTCACGAAACGGGAGTTACGCATGATGCATGCACGACGATCGGACGCGCGCGACGGGCGCACGTTGCTGCGAGATGCCCTGCTCGGCGCGATCGCCGCGCCCGCCGCGGGATGGCTGATGGGGAAGGCGACGAGCTTCCTCTACGAGCGCGAGAGCAAGCCCGCGCGCGAGCGTGAGGATGCCGCGCGCGGCGACGAGGCGGCGTATGGCGTCGCCGCGGACAAGCTCGCGGGGATCGCGGGGCGCGAGCTGAGCGACGAGCAGCGACAGAAGTCCGGCCGCGCGATCCACTGGGCCCTCGCGATCGGAGCGGGCGCGGCGTACGGCGCGCTGCGCCGGCGCATGCCCGTGCTCGGCGGGCTCGGTGGCGTCGTGTTCGGCACGCTCTTCTTCGTGCTCGTCGACGAGATCGGAAACGTCGCGCTCGGCCTCACGCCGGGCCCGCGCGAGTTCCCGTGGCAGGCGCACGCGCGCGGGCTCGCGGGGCACCTCGCGTTCGGCGTCGCGGAAGAGGCGCAGCTCGCTGCGGCGGATCGGCTCCTGTCGCGCGCACACGCGTGACGACGGATCACGAGCTCGGTGTCGCTCGGTCACTCGACCGTGATCATGACCTTCTCGCGGCGCCAGGAGACGCGGCTCCGCGTTCTCGTCGCTGGAGCTCGGAGGTGCGAGCGCAGAGTGATGCGAAGTTATGGGGGGCTGGCCGGAGCCGACAAAAATAGCTATGTTTACGCGTACTTGCCGGGGCGGTGCGTGTCCCTCGTTCGGCGGTGCTTCAGGGCGTGAAGGTCGTGCAGGTGCCGGGGGTGGGCGTGGGGGCGTCGGTCCAGGTGCCGTCGGGCGCGCGCGTGAGGGAGTGGCCCGCGGCGACGTCGGCGAGGTCCGCGCTCGCCGGCGCGGTGCCGGTCTCGTCGAGGAGCATGCCGGTGTTCGTGGTGCCGTAGAGCACGGCGTCGATCGGGGTCGTCGCGTCGGTGATCGTCGACGCGATGCCGTAGAGCAGCGCGACACCCGCCGCGCCCGACGCCGTGCTCGGCGGGCCGTTGTGGAGGTCGGGCGTGAAGTCGAGATCGGCGGTGCACGCGCCGCCGCCGCAGTCGGGGCCGCCGATCAGCACGCATCCGCCCGCCGGCACCACGATGCTCGGCAGCTGCGCGAGCGAGTAGCGATAGCTGGTCGTGCCGTTGCCGAGCGCGTAGCAGGCGAGCGGCACCGCGCTCGGGCCCGCGTTGCGCAGCTCGATCCACTCGCGGCCGTCGTCGCCGCCAGCGGTCGCGTCGTACAGGACCTCGCTGAGGATGAGCCGCCGCGCCGCGGAGGCGCCGGCGCACGGCGCGGTGGCGCAGCAGTCGAGGTCCGAGCAGTCGCTCGCGCCGTCGCCGTCGTCGTCGAGCCCGTTGCCGCACGTCACGTCGTCGCGCTCCGAGGGCGCGATGACGACGTCGGCCGCCGAGCGCGGCTCGAGCTGGTACTCGAACTGGTAGGTGAGCACGCCCGCGACGCGCGTCAGCCGATCGCCGAGCACCACGCTCGCGCGGTAGAAGTCGTCGTCGACGAGCGCGCCGCCGCTCACCTGGAAGCGGCCGTACATGCCGGGCGGGATGGTGACGGTCACGTCGGCGATCTCGATCAGCACGCCCTCCCAGGGCTCCGCGGTCGCCGCGCTCGCGAGCTCCGCGGGATCGGCGATCGGCGTCGGCGGAAGCGGCGCGCCCGGCATGCGGCAGCTGACGATTCCGTCCTCGATCTCGGTGAGCGTGCCGCCGGTGTCGCCGGCCGCCGCGTACTCCGCGTATCGACCCGCGACGTACACTCGATCGCCCAGCGCGAGCGGTCCGCCCGAGCAGCTCTCGATCATCGGCACGAACACGTGGATGCCCGAGCGGCGCACGTCGACCGCGCGCGGATCCTGCACCACGATCGTGCCGGTGTACGCGGGGCCGACCGCCTCCGCGAAGTCGTCGACCGCGGTGACGACCAGCGGCCCGATCAGCGCCACGTCGGAGCCGGCCGCCGGGTGCGCGGCGCTCGCGTCGTCCTGCACGTCGGACACGGTCACGCGCATCGCGGTGCCGCGGCAGAACAGCGACCCGGCGCAGTCCGCGTCGTCGCAGTCGATCGCGGTGTCGCCGTCGGAGTCCTCGCCGTCGCCGCAGCCCCACGCGCCGCTCTGGTCCTCGAGCGCGCGCGGCGCGCCGAGCACCACGTCGTCCGCCGCGCGGGGATACAGCGCCCACCGGCCGAACATGTAGTGGAAGACGCCGCGCAGCGTGGTGAAGCGATCGCGCCGCGTCGCCGGGTGCTCGTAGAGATCGTCGTCGACCGGCGGCCCGGCGCGAAGCGGGAAGGTCCCGAACAGATCGGGATCGGCGCTCGCCTCGACGCCCGTGAGCTCGACGAGCACGCCCTCCCACGCCTCGGCCGTCGCGTCGTCGGTGAGGGCCGCCGGGTCCGCGATCGTCGCCGCGCTGGGGCCAGCGCCGTCGCCGGGCATCGTGCACGTGACGGTCGCGTCGACGAGCTGCGTGACGGTGCGTCCGCTGCCGTCGCTCGGCACCGCGAACTCCTGCACGCGCCCCGAGACCGTCACCACGTCACCGCGATCGAGCGCGTCGCGACCCGCGCAGGGGACGTGCGCCGGCTCGAACACGTGCAGCCCCGAGAACGCGCCGCCCGCCGCGTCCGCGATCCACACGTCGCCGACATTCCCGAGCCCCTCGCCCTCTTCCTCGTGCGCGTCGAGCGCCGCGATCAGCGCGCCGTCGATGCGCACCACAGCGCCGGCGGCGATCGCGTCGGCGGAATCCGGATCCTGCACCTGGAAGATCGTGACCGCGCCGGAGCCGCCGCCGTCGTCAGCGCCGCCGCCGTCGTCGCCGCCCGCGTCGGCGTCGAGCGCCACGTCGGCATCGCGCGTCGAGGCGTCGGGCGCTGTGGAGCTCCCGTCTCCGCAGGCGACGAGGACGAGGGAGAGAACGCACGAGATGAGGATTCGGTCGCGACGCATGGCGCCTCCATCTACCACATCGCGTTGCGTCGCCTTCCTCGCGGACCGGCCGTCGATCTCGCGGGGTCGCCGTGGTAGATCCGCGGGCCCATGGAGCGCTCGCTCGTTCTCATCCTCGACTTCGGCTCTCAGTACACGCAGCTGATCGCGCGCCGCGTGCGCGAGCAGCGGGTCTACTGCGAGATCCACCCCTGCACGCTGCCGATCGACCAGCTCCGCGCGATGCGACCGAGCGCGCTGATCCTGAGCGGCGGTCCGTCGAGCGTGTTCGAGCCGGGCGCGCCGAGCGTCGATCGCGGCATCTTCGAGCTCGGGGTGCCGGTGCTCGGCATCTGCTACGGGATGCAGCTCTTCTGTCACCTGCTCGGCGGCTCGGTCGAGAAGGCGCTCGAGCGCGAGTACGGCCCGGCGAAGATCGCGATCAAGAAGGCCGAGGGGATCCTCGAGGGCTTCCTGGTGGGCGACTCCGTCGACGTGTGGATGAGCCACGGCGATCGCGTGCGCGCACTGCCGCCGGGCTTCGAGGCGATCGCGAGCACGCCCAACGCGCCCTTCGCGGCGGCGGGGCACCTCGATCGCAAGATCTTCGGCGTGCAGTTCCACCCCGAGGTCGTGCACACGCCGCGCGGCGTCGAGATCCTGCGCGCGTTCCTGTTCGACGTCGCGAAGCTGCCGCCCGACTGGACGCCGGGCTCGTTCGTCGAGGAGACGGTCCAGAAGATCGCGACGATGATCGGCCCCGACGCGCGCGCGATCTGCGGGCTCTCGGGAGGGGTCGACTCGTCGGTCGCGGCGGTGCTCGTGTCGCGCGCGATCGGGCAGCGACTGACGTGCATCTTCGTCGACAACGGCGTGCTCCGGAAGAACGAGGCGACCGAGGTCGTCAAGATGTTCGGCGAGCAGGTCGCGGTCGGCGTGCACGGCGAGGGGCGCCTCAACTTCGTGCACGTCGATGCGCGCGAGCGCTTCATGGACGCGCTCCGCGGCGTCAGCGATCCCGAGCAGAAGCGGAAGATCATCGGGCGCGTCTTCGTCGAGGTCTTCGACCTCGAGGCGAAGAAGGTGAAGAACGCGACGCACCTGGTGCAGGGCACGCTCTACCCCGACGTGATCGAGAGCGTGTCGTTCAAGGGCCCGAGCGCGACGATCAAGACGCACCACAACGTCGGCGGCCTGCCCGAGAAGATGAACCTGAAGCTCTGCGAGCCGCTGCGCGAGCTCTTCAAGGACGAGGTGCGCGAGGTCGGCGCGTCGCTCGGCATGCCGCACCACGTCCTGTGGCGTCATCCGTTCCCCGGGCCGGGCCTCGCGATCCGCGTGCTCGGCGAGATCACCGAGGAGCGCCTCGACGTGCTGCGCGAGGCCGACGCGATCTTCATCGAGGAGCTGCGCGCGGCCGAGCTCTACGAGCAGACGTGGCAGGCCTTCAGCGTGCTGCTGCCGGTGCAGACGGTCGGCGTCATGGGCGACGATCGCACGTACGAGAACGTGCTCGCGCTGCGCGCCGTGACGTCGAAGGACGGCATGACCGCGGACTGGGCGCGCCTGCCCTACGAGTTCCTGGCGAAGGTCTCGTCGCGCATCATCAACGAGGTGCGCGGCGTCAACCGCGTCGTCTACGACGTCTCGAGCAAGCCGCCCGCGACGATCGAGTGGGAGTGATGGAGCGGGCGGGAATCGTGATGCTCGCGGTGCTCGCGCTCGCGGGGACCGCACGCGCGCAGACCGCGCCGCCGACCGCGCCGACCGCCGAGCTGCCGGCGGAGATGGACGCGCCATGGATCGGCGTCGCGC
>JALYRN010000479.1 GCA_030855295.1 Myxococcota bacterium
GCCCGGCGTCGTCCCCGGCATCGAGCAGCGGCAGCCCTCCGTCCTCGCCGGGCGCGAGCGCGCCGGGGCACGCGAAGTCGCCCACCGAGTCGCACACCGCGCGCTCCAGCCAGCGGTGGAAGAGCGCGTTCATGTCGTCGCTCATCTCGTGGCCGACGCCGGGGAACTCCTCGAACTCGACGTCGAAGCCGCGCTCGCGCAGCCGGTCGACGAGCTCGCGCGTCGGGCCGATCGGGATGATCGGATCGCTCGAGCCGTGCATCGCGCGGATCGGCGGATACCGCAGATCGTCGCGGCGATAGAGCGGCTCGAGGGGCGGCGGCAGCCACGTCGAGAGCGGGAACGCGTGACCGACGACATCGTCGTGGTGCAGCGCGAGCGCGTACGTCAGCAGGCCACCCTGCGAGAAGCCGGTCACGATCGGGCGCCCGATCGTCGGCCTCTCGGCGGCGACCTGACGGATGAAGCGGGCGACGCGAGACGTGACCTGGAAGAGCGTCGACGCGAGCCGATCGACGAGCCCCGATCCGACGCTCACCGGAATCCACATCCATCCGTCGCCGAGACGCTCCGGCGCCTGCGGGACGATCACGCGCACCGGATGCGAGAGCTCGAGGAAGGGCCCGCCGGGCAGCTGCGCGTTGCCCCCCCGACCGTGGAGCACGAACGCGATCGGCAGCGCATCGTCGAAGCTCGCGCCGCCGTACACGACCTCCAGGTAGTGGAGGCCGTCGAGGAAGCCGCGCCGCACCTCGATGTCGCCGAGCTCGGCCTGATCGGGCAGCGCGATCGGCGGCCCCGCGTCGCCCGGTCCGGCGTCCCAGCCGGCGTCGTACGCCGACGCGCCGATGCGGCGGATGGCGGTCGCCTGCAGCTCCGCATCGAGATCGCCACCGACCGGAGGCCACACCTCCGGCGTGTGGGTGACGATCGCCTCCGCGCTCACCTCGTTCGCGTCGCCCTCGCCCGGCAGATCGCACATTGCGAGGCCGAGCGCCGACGCGACGCCGAGCGCGCCGATCACGACCGCGGTGCCGGCGCGTGCGTCGAGATGCGTCGCCACGCGCGGAGCTTACGACGCGATTCGTCGGAATCGAGCGCCCCGATCCGATTCCTCGAATAGCGTTGCAGCAAGGCCGGTTGAACGCCTCGAGCGCCGGGACGGGCCCACGATGCGCGCGGGGGAACGCGCGACGCGGGGGCGCGACCTCTCCTCGTGCACAGCGAGGCGGCGGCGTCGCGTGTCGTGATCGCGCCCGGAGGCTCACCGGGTCGCGGGAGAGGTGTCGCCGTGTCGTCGCTCGACTGGCTGGCCGCATGGCCGAACGTTCCATTCACCATCGTCGGCGCGGCGACGCTCGCGTTCGCGCTGCTGCAGGCGAGCGGCGCGCTCGGGCTGCTCGGCGGAGGTGACGCCGACGCGGACGTCGACGCGGACGTCGACGCGGATGCCGACGCGGACGTCGACGCCGATGGCGACGCGGACGCGAACGGCGGTGCCGCGCATCCGTCGGTCTCGGCCGCGCTGCTCGCGCCGCTCGCGATCGGCCGCGTGCCCCTCACGCTGACGGCGGAGATCGCGGGACTCTCGTTCGCGGTGACGGGGCTCGCGCTGAACGCGCCGTTCTTCTCCGACCCGTCGGGCGCGCCGCTGATCTCGCTCGCATGGACGCTGCCCGCCAGCGCGCTGATCGGCTACGCCGCGGCGGCGCTCGCGGCGCGCGTCCTCGCGCCGATCGTCGACGACCGGCCCCACGCTGCGACCTCGCGGCGCGAGCTCGTCGGCACGATCGGCGTCGTGATCTCGTCGCGCGTCAGCGACGCGTTCGGGGAGATCCGCGTGCGCGACCGCAGCGGCCACGACGTGCGCGTGGTCTGCCGGCTCGCGCCGGAGTGCCGCGAGATCGCGGAGCACGAGGAGGCGGTCGTCGTCGATCTCGACGAGCGCGGCACGCTCTTCGTCGCGCCCTTCGCCGCGACGGCCGAGCCGCCGCCTCCGCATCGCACCCGCGCGCGCTGACCAATCAGCGCGTCGCGCTCACCACTTCGCAGCGGCGCTGCCGCTGCGTTCGAGGGCGGAGCCTGTCCGTCCTAGCAAAGAGGAGAAATCGTCATGGGCACGTGGGGTCTCCCCTGGGAAGTGATCGCGGCGATCGTCGGACTGCTCGTCCTGGTGGCCGTCTTGCCGATGATCGCGTTCAGTCGGTTCTTCCGGCGCTGCGGCGCCGACGAGGCACTGGTCCGCACCGGCTCGGGCGGCAACAAGGTGGTGATCGGCGGGGGCGTGATGCTCTATCCGATCTTCCACCAGCTGCTGCGCGTGTCGCTGCGCAGCGTGAAGCTCAGCGTCGAGCGCGCCGGCAAGAACGCGCTCGTGACGGCCGACAAGATCAAGGCGAACGTCACGACCGAGCTCTACATCAAGGTGGAGCCGATCCAGGAGGACGTGCTCGCGGCCGCACGCAGCTTCGGTGAGCGCAACCTCGACGAGCGCAGCATCGCCGATCTGATCGAGGGCAAGCTGACCGACGCGCTGCGCAGCGTGGCCGCCAACCAGGACTTCATGAACCTCCACGGCAAGCGGAAGGAGTTCGCCGAGATGATCCAGGCGACGCTCGCCGAGGAGCTCAAGAAGAACGGCCTCACTCTCGAGAACGTGTCGATCACGTCGCTCTCGATGGTGCCGGTCACCGAGCTCGACGCGACCGACGTCTTCGATGCCGAGGGCCTGCGCGCGATCACCGAGAGCGTGCAGACCAACCGCGAGAAGACAAACCAGATCCAGCGCGAGAAGGACAACCAGATCCACGCGCAGGACGTCACGGCCCGCATGCGCGCGCTCGAGCTCGAGCAGGCGCAGAAGCACGCCGAGGCCGATCAGGCGCGCAAGGTGTCGGAGTACGCCGCGATCCAGTCGGCGGAGACCGCGAAGGCCGTGCTCGTGCAGGAGCAGTCCCGCGACCTCGCGGCATACGAGAAGCAGCGCGCGGTCGAGCAGGCGCGCATCGTCCAGGAGCGCGAGGTCGCGATCGCGGTCGTGCAGAAGCAGCGCGCCGAGCGCGAGGCGCAGATCGAGGCCGAGAAGGCGCAGATCACCGCGGAGATCGCGAAGCAGCGCGCGGTCGAGGCGGCGGAGATCGAGAAGCAGACGACGGTGCAGTCCGCCGAGATCGCGCGTCAGAAGGCGATCGAGGCCTCGACGATCGAGAAGGAGAAGGTCGTCGGCGCGTCGCTCGTCGACAAGGAGAAGGCGATCGAGGTCGCGCGCATCGCGAAGCAGGTCGCGGTGATCCAGAGCGAGGAGCAGGCCGCGCGAGCGGCTGCCGCACGCGCGACCGCGCGCGCCGAGGAAGAGGCCGCCAAGCAGACGATCATCACCGCCGAGCTCACCGCGAAGGCGGAGCGAGAGCGTGCGATCGCCGGGATCGAAGCGGCGTCGCACGCCGAGGTCGAGCGCGCGCTCGCCGCCGGTGAGGCGAACAAGACGAGAGAGCTCGCCGAGGCACAGATCGCGAAGGCGCGCGGCGAGGCGCAGTCGCTCGAGGCGGTCGCGAACGCGGAGGCGAACAGGCGCCGTGCGCACGCGCAGGGCGAGGCCGACGCGCAGCGCATCGCGGCGGAGGCGGCGGCGGAGGCGTCGTTCAAGGAGGCCGAGGCGATCAAGCAGCTCGCGGAGGCCGCGCGTCAGAAGGGCCTGGCCGAGGCCGAGGCGCGCCGCGCGATGATCGCGGCCGAGAGCTCGGTCGGCGACAAGCTCCTGCTCCGCGACGTCGCGCTGAAGGCGATCGAGGTGGCGCCCGAGCTCGCGCGCGAGCTGATGCTGCCCGCGCAGAAGATCACGGAGATCAAGGTGCTGCAGACGAACGGCGTGTTCGGTGGCGAGGGCGGCTCGCCGGGCGCGGTCGGCGCGATGTCGCCGATCCTCAAGACGATCATGGAGGCGGGCGCGGCATATCCGCTGATGCGCGAGCTGCTGGTGTTCGGCAAGGTCGACGGCGCGCAGCTCACGGAGAAGGCGCGCGACGCGCTGGGCTCGCTGGCGCCCGAGCTCCAGAAGGTGCTCGGCGAGCGCCCGCCAGCGCCGAGCGCGCTCGAGGTCGTCGCCGACGCCGAGGAGTGAGTCGACAGGAGTGCTCGCCCCGGAGGGCGCGCACGGGAGCGCGCGCCGCGCGCGCGGACGGAAGCGACCGGAGCGGGCGAGCCGATTTTACACAGGCTCTGAGCCGGTCGCGAGGTCGGACGAGGCCGCCGAGGAAGGCAGGAAATCACGAGTGTTTCCTGCCTTCCCGCGTGCCTCAGCGGTTCTCGGACAGGCTCGAGTCGACCGCCGGTCAGAACGAGATGCTGCAGATGTCCGCGGCCTGGAGGAAGCAGCCCATCGGGTCGGTGCCGTCGAAGCAGGCCGACCACTCGTCGAGCTCGCTCGAGCACGGCCCGGCGCAGGCGAGGCGCTCGACGCCGCGCGCATCACGGCACGGCGGGACGCCCTCGGCGCAGCACGCGAAGTCGCGCCAGCGATCGAGGCAGCCGAGCTCGTTCCCGCACGAGATCACCGTCTGGTAGAAGCAGCGCTGGCAGTCCGGCTCGAGCTCGATGCACCCGCCGACGCAATCGTCGGAGCCGCCCATCGAGCAGTCGCGGACGCACTCGCCGACCCGTTCGCTGCAAGCGATGCCCATTCGATCCCAGCGCCCGACGACCTCGGTCTCGCAGCGCTCGGAGCCCGCGTCGGGCGTCGTTGCGTCGCGGAAGACGGCGATCGCGTCGAGAGGCGCGCCTCCGTCGAGGGCGGGGCGCGCGCCCTCGCGCTCGCGGGCGGCGTAGCAGCCGGAGGCGAGCGAAGCGATCAGGGCGACGAGGAGCGCGTATCGCACGCGTCGAGCTTGCCTGGCGGCGCCCGCGGGATCCACTCGCGAGCGAGCGCGGGACTGGTGGGCCCACACGTCGATGGGCCCGCCTACAGCGCCTCGACGAACGCTTCGGGCTGCGAGCGAACCGAGGACGAGCACCGATGCGAGCAGGGTCCTCATCCGATTGGCTTTTTCATACGGCTCGGCGATCGTGGCCGACTCGCGCTTCGTGCTACGACCCGCGGGTGCGGGGCGGAGCGGGCGCGGCTGCAGTCGGGGTGTGCAGCGTGGTCGCAGCGAGCGCGCTCGCAGGGTGCTGGCTCTCGCACGGCCTCGGTGTCGAGCGCGACGGTGGCCCCGGCGTGGACGCGGTGACGCCCGCGGGCGCGTGCGTCGCGTTCGGGCCGCGCATCGAGATCACCGAAGGTGTGAGCGAGCTCGCGATCACGGCGACGGCGCCCTCCGATGGTCGCGACGTCGCGTTCGGCTTGGCTTGGAACGACAGGCGTGCGGTGACCGCGGCGATCTTCGATGCGCGTGGCGTCGCGATCACCGGACCCGTCGCGGTCGGCCCGCGCGGCGACACCGTGGCCGTGGCCGCGGACGGCGATGGTGTGCGCGCGTTCTGGCTCGATGGAGACCTCGAGCTCTGGAGCGCCGCGCTCGCGCCGAGCGGCGTGGCGACCGAGGCCCGCGCGATCGGCGTGC
>JALYRN010000480.1 GCA_030855295.1 Myxococcota bacterium
GCACCGACCTGCGCGGGCGAGCCGCCGCCGGGCGCGACGACCGCTGCGGCGGCGCTGCGCGCGATCGCGTGCGACCTCGCGGCGAGCGGGGTGCTCTCGACGGTGATCACGCCGGCGTACTCGGCGGGGCATCGAGATCACCTGCACGTCGACGCGCGCCCCGACGATCCCCGCCTCTTCGTGCGCTGATCGGACGGAGCCGTCGCGAATCGCGGAGCACTAGGTCTCGACCCCATGATGAGCGTACGATTGTGCGCGGATGCCTCACCACGTGAGCCCCATCGTGCTCGTCGGGGCGCTTCCCGTACTACGACGCGGTGTACCCGGACCTCGTGGTCGAGGCCGACGTCGCGCCGCCGGTGCCATGAGCGCGCGCGGGTGCGCATGTCCTCGCCGGATGGTGCGGTGCAGCCGCTCCGCCTGAGAGGCATCAATTTCTCGGGGACGCTGCGCGCGCTGACGCAGCGTCTCGGCACCGCGGCGGCGGCGCGCACGCTGGCGCGCGTTCGCGGCGAAGCAGGCGTCGCCCTCCGCGAGGGTCGCATCGCGCCCGAGGGCTGGTATCCGGTCGCCTGGTACGACGCGCTCCTCGCCGCGATCGAGGCCGAGCTGCCGCGGGAGGAGACGGCGTGTCGCGATCTCTCGCGCGCCGCCGTGACCGAGGAGCTGTCGACCATCTTCCGCGTGATCTCGCTCGTCGCCACGCCCGACTTCGCGCTCGTCAACGCCATGCGCGTCGCGTCGACCTACATCGACGGCGGCAAGATCGCCGTCATCGCGGCGCCGCCCGGCACGCTTCACTTCCGCTTCGAGGCCTTCCACGGCTACACGCCGCGGATGTGGCAGGACTTCGCCGGCGGCATGGAGGCGGTGCTCGATCTGATGCGCCTCGACCGTCTCTCCACCGAGATCGTCGCGAGCGACGACACCTCGTGCTGCGACATCGTCCTCCGCTACCAGCTGTAGCGACCGGCACGCTGGCGACTCGATCGCCCGGCGCAGCTCACGACCCGCCGCGGCGACCGTCGTTTCTCCACGCGCTCGACGCGATCTCTCCCCGCGACCGACGACGTGCCGCGTGCGAGCCTGTCGTAGGGAAGGGCCATGCAACCTCTCGATCGCGTGGTCGCCGTGCTGCTCGCTCCGCTGGTGCTGCTCGCGGCGCTGCGGCTCGTGCCGCTCGACGAGAGCTTCCCGCTGGTCGCGCTCGAGGCCGAGATCGCGTGGTTGATGGTGCCGGCGTGGCTCGCGCTCGGGTGGGCCGTGCTGCGGCGCTCGCGCGCTCTCGCGGCGATGGCGATGCTGCCGGTCGGCGTGCACGCGTTCCTGCTGGTGACGGCGGTCGGCGGAGCCGTGACGTGGTTCCCGCGGGACGGCGTGAGCATGCGCATCGTCGCGGCGAACGTGCTCGCGTGGAACGAGCGCTCCGAGGAGCTCGCGCGCGAGCTCGCGGGCACCGACGCCGACGTGATGACGATCACCGAGCTCACGCCGGAGTGGGTGGCGGTGCTCGAGCGCGAGGGCGTGCTCGCGCAGTTCCCGCATCGAGTGATCGTCCCGCGCGACGACTGCTTCGGGATCGCCCTGCTCTCGCGCCCTCCGATCGTCGAGCACGAGGTCGTCGACCTCGGCGGCGTCCCGATGATCACGGCGGTGCTCGCGCTCGACGGTCGGCGCGTGCGCGTGAACGCGGTCCACACCCTGCCGCCGCGCGAGCGCGCGTACACGACCGTGTGGCGCGCGCAGATGATCGCGCTGCGCGCGAGGATCGACCCGCGAGAGAGCACGATCGTCGCCGGCGATCTCAACGCGTCGCCGTTCGCCCGCTCGTATCGCGCGCTGCTGAGCGCCGGTCTGCGCGGCGCGCACGAGTCGGTCGGTCGCGGGCTCGCGCCGACGTGGCCCAACGGCCTGATGCCGGTGCCTCCGATGCGGCTCGATCACGTGCTCGTCACCGGCAGCATCGACGTGCTCGAGGTGCGCGAAGGCGTGGGCGCGGGCAGCGACCACCGCCCGGTGATCGCCGACCTCTCGATCGCCGGGTGAGGCGTCGCTTGACCGCGTGACGTCGCTGACCGACGGTTCCGCCATGCGCGCCGTCCTCTGCGAGAAGCTGGGCCCGATCGAGTCGCTCGTCGTGCGCGAGGTCGACGATCTCCGGGCCGCCGCGGGTCAGGTGGTCGTCGACGTGAAGGCCGCCGGGGCGAACTTTCCCGACATCCTGATCGTGCAGGGTCTCTATCAGATGAAGCCTCCGCTGCCGTTCTCGCCGGGCAGCGAGCTCGCCGGGGTCGTGCGCGAGGTCGGGGCCGGTGTGACCGACGTCGCGGTCGGTGATCGGGTGATGGCGTTCTCGGGTTTCGGCGCGTTCGCCGAGCAGGCAGTGCTCGCTCCCGCGCAGTGCGCGCGGATGCCCGACGACATGCCGTTCGAGGTGGGCGGCTCGCTGCTGCTGACGTACTGCACCTCGCACCACGCGCTGGTCGATCGAGGTCGCCTGGCGCGCGGCGAGACGCTGCTCGTGCTCGGCGCCGCGGGCGGCGTCGGGCTCGCCGCGATCCAGATCGGCAAGGCGCTCGGCGCGCGCGTGATCGCGGCCGCATCGACCGAGGAGAAGCGCGCCTTCTGCAAGGCGCAGGGCGCCGACGAGGTGATCGACAGCAGCGGCGGTGATCTCAAGGCGGCCTTCAAGTCGAAGGGGCCGGTCGACGTCGTCTACGATCCCGTCGGCGGCGAGCAGAGCGAGGCCGCGCTCCGGGCGCTCCGTCCGCGGGGTCGCTTCCTCGTGATCGGGTTCGCCTCCGGCACCATCCCGAAAATTCCCCTCAACCTCGTGCTGCTCAAGGAGTGCGAGGTGGTCGGCGTGCAGTGGGGCGTCTTCGCGTTCCGCGAGCACGCCGCGCAGCGTGCGCTCGTCGACGATCTGATCCGCATGTGGCGCGAGGGCGCGGTGAAGCCGCACGTGCACCGCACGTACTCGCTCGACGAGGTACCGCAGGCGCTCGGCGATCTCGCGGCCCGCCGCGTGATGGGCAAGGCCGTGATCGCTCCCTGAGCCCACAGGAGTGCTCGCCCCGGAGGGACCGGACGGGAGCGCCCGGAGCGGGCCACCCGCGTCCGCGTTCGGCAGGTCGCTGCTCATGCGCTGGGACGCAGCCTCTTGCCGTGCCGGTCGCCGGATCCGATGGTTCGTCTCGAGCCACTTCTGGAACCGCTGTGGATCACTCGACCGTCTTCTACGAGCTCGCCGGGATCCTGGCGCTCGCGGCCGCGATCGGGCTCGCCGGGATGCTGCTCAAGCAGCCGCTGGTGGTCGCGTTCATCGCCACCGGGATCATCGCGGGCCCGGATGTGCTCGGGCTCGTGCACTCTGCGGACACGATCGCGCTGCTCGCCGAGATCGGGATCGCCGCGCTGCTCTTCCTGGTGGGGCTGAAGCTCGACGTGCAGAGCGTGCGCTCGCTCGGCGCGGTGGCGGTCGCCACCGGGCTCGGCCAGGTGACCTTCACCGCGGTCGTGGGGTTCGCGCTCTGCATGGCGCTCGGATTCCACCCCGTAACATCGGTCTACGTCGGTGTCGCGCTCACGTTCTCGAGCACGATCATCATCGTCAAGCTGCTGAGCGACAAGCGCGAGGTGGACTCGCTCCACGGGCGCATCGCGATCGGCTTCTTGATCGTGCAGGACATCGTGGTCGTGCTCGCGATGATCACGCTGTCGACGATCGGCGTGGGCACCGGCGGCAGCCGCGCCGGGCTCGGGGTGGGCGGTGTGCTCGGCAGCGGGCTGCTGCTCGTCGTCGTGGTCGGCGTGTTCATGCGCTACCTGGCCGAGCCGCTGATGCGACGCATCGCCCGGATGCCGGAGCTGCTGGTGACCTTCGCCATCGCATGGGCGATGCTGTTCGCCGCGGCGTGCGACTACATCGGGCTCGGCAAGGAGCTCGGCGGGCTGATCGCCGGCGTCTCGCTGGCCACCACGACGTACCGCGAGTCGATCGCGTCGCGGCTCGCGAGCCTGCGCGACTTCCTGCTCCTCTTCTTCTTCATCGCGCTCGGCGCTGGGCTCCGGCTCACGACGCTCGGAGCGCAGGTCGGACCGGCGCTGCTGCTCTCGCTGTTCGTGCTGATCGGGAACCCGCTGATCGTGATGATCATCATGGGCGCGATGGGCTATCGGAAGCGCACGGGTCTGCTGGCGGGGCTCACCGTCGCGCAGATCAGCGAGTTCTCGCTCATCTTCATGGCGATGGGCGTGACGCTCGGCCACGTGAGCGAGAGCTCCGTCGGCCTGGTGACGCTGGTCGGGCTCGTCACGATCACGCTCTCCACGTACATGATCTTGTACTCACAAACGCTCTATCGCTGGCTCGAGCCGTACCTCGGCTGGCTCGAGCGCCGAGATCCATATCGCGAGGCGCACGAGAGCGCGCCGGCGGGCGAGGCCTACGACGTGATCCTCTTCGGGCTGGGCCGTTACGGCCGGGAGATCGCGAAGGCCTTGCGCGCGACCGACTCGAAGATCCTCGGCGTCGACTTCGATCCCGAGGCCGTCGAGACATGGAGAGGCGCGGGGCTGCCGGGCGTCTACGGCGACGCCGGCGATCCGGAGTTCCCGGTCTCGTTGCCGCTGGCGCGCGCGCGCTGGGTGATCATCGCGACCCCTCCGCTGGCGCTCTCGTTCGCGCACGACGACAGCCGGTTGGTGGTCATGCACGCGGTTCGCGACGCAGGATTCCGCGGGCGCATCGCGATCCGCAGCCACGACTCCGAAGACGCGGAGCACCTGCGCACGGCGGGCGCGGACGTCGTGATGCAGCCGTTCGCCGACGCCGCGATGCGCACCGCCGAGCTCCTCGACATCCGGGGTGACGCTCCGCAGAAGCGCGAGACCGGCTCGAGAGCGCATCCTGCTCCGGTGGACGCCGAGCGACGCTGATGCGTGCGAACCGCACGTGGCTGTGCGCGCGCTGCGCGATTCGCTTCGATGCCGCGCCCGGCGCAGCGCCGCGGCCGTGTCCGAAGTGCGACGTCGCCCGGGAGATCTTCGACGGAGCGGATCCCGCGGCGCGATTGGAGGCGCGAGAGGCGCTGCTCTCTCGCGCGCGGCGGGCGTTCCGTGCACGGCTCTTCGGTCACTCGTTCGCGGTGCCGCTCGTGACCTCGTGGTCTCCCGAGCGTGCGGGCTCGGCGATGCTGACGATCGCGCGCGGCACGGCGCGCGGCGAGGAGCGCCTGCGCGCGCCGCTCTCGCGCACGCCTTGCCTCGCTTGGCGTCTCTACGGCGAGGGCCCGACCGGCGCGCTGGACGAGGCGGGCGCGACCTCGTTCGCGCTCGACGGCGATCCCGAGGGGCCCTGCGAGATCGACGCGGACGCCATCGTGGTGGCGCTCGCGCTCGGCGAGCCGCCGCGCGTGCTCGACGCGCCTGGTCCGCCGCTGCTCGAGCTGCTCGCGCGCTTCTTCGCGTACCCGACCGAGGGCGCGCTGCGGCTCGGCGAGGTCGTGCTGCGTGCTGGCGATCGCGCGGAGATCGAGGGGGCATGCG
>JALYRN010000481.1 GCA_030855295.1 Myxococcota bacterium
CCCGTGATCTGAGCCGACAGGGAGTTTCTGCGCCACGGTGGCAGGGGCGTTCCGCCTCGGCGCGTGGCGCGATGTCACGCTCGCCACAGGGGGGAACCCTCGTGATCTGTGCTCGGGTGAGTACCCGAAACCAGGGGTGCGTACCAAACTTCGCACCCGCTGAGCCGTTCGTTCTCCGGGCCGGTACCGACGCGACCGAACCCGGAGGTACTCTGGATGCGTCGAGGAGATCGTAACGTCGTCGTGATGGCGCTCGCAGGAGCGCTGGTGATCACGGCATGTGAGGGGAGCCTGCTCGGCTCGGCGGCGGGCCCCTCGGGCGCGCCGGGGAGCAGCGGCTCCGGCAGCGGCTCTGGTCCTGGTGGTGGTGTCATGGGCCCAGCGGTCTGCGAGAGCGACTCGCTCCTGGTGGGCAGCGCGCCGATGCGTCGGCTCGCGAACGCGGAGTATCTGCACACGCTGCGGGATCTCTTTCCCGGCGTGACCGTCGCGCTGCCCGAGCTGCCGCCCGACACCGACACCGGCGGCTTCGAGAACGACGCGCTCTCGCTCGGTGCGTCCGACGTGCGGGTCGCCCGCTGGGAAGAGATCGCGTGGCGCTACGGCAGCGCGATCACCGCGACGCCCGCGTCGCTGTCGACGTTCCTGCCGTGCGCGGCGAGCGCGACCGACGAGACCACCGAGCAGGCCTGCGGTCAGGAGCTCGTGCGGGACTTCGGTCTGCGCGCGATGCGGCGTCCGCTCGCGAGCGACGAGCGCGATCGCTATCTCGCGCTGTTCGAGGCGCAGCGGGTGGCGATCGACTTCGAGGGCGCGGTGCAGCTCACGGTGATGGCGATGCTGCAGGCGCCGTCGTTCCTCTATCGGATCGAGGTCCCGAGCGTCGACTCCCAGAGCGGCGCGCGCGACGCTGCGATCGCGGCGCTCGATTCCTATCAGGTCGCGACGCGGCTCTCGTACTTCCTCTGGGAGAGCACGCCCGACGACGCGCTGCTCGACGCGGCCGGCGCGGGTGAGCTCGAGACGCCGGAGCAGATCGAGGCGCAGGCGCGGCGCATGCTCGAGGACGGACGCGCGCGCGAGGCGGTCGTCGACTTCCACCGCCAGTGGCTCGACTTCGATCGCATCCTCGAGGAGGAGCACGCGCGCCGCGTGCCCGAGCTCTTCCCGGGATGGAACGAGGACCTGCGGAACGCCGTGCGCGAGGAGCAGGACCGCTTCGTCGAGAGCACGATCTTCGACGACGAAGGAACGCTGACCGCGCTGCTGACGAGCAATCGCACGTGGGTCAACGGCGAGCTCGCGCAGCTGTACGGCGTCGCGGGGCCGAGCGACGGCTCGACGTGGACGCAGACCGAGCTGCCGGCCGCCGAGCGCGCGGGACTGCTGACGCGCGCGGGCTTCCTCGCCTCGCACTCGCACTCGGCGAACGGCTCGCCCCCGCTGCGCGGCGTGTTCATCACCGAGCGCCTGCTCTGTGAGCCGCGTCCCTCGCCGCCGGCGAGCGCGAACACCTCGCCGCCGACCGCCGAGCCGGGCGCGGGCCCGAGGACGAACCGTCAGCTCTTCGAGGAGCGCACCGCGGCGCCGGTCTGCCAGGGCTGCCACGTCCGGATGGACGGGATGGGCTTCGGCTTCGAGAACTACGACGCGATCGGCGCGTTCCGCGAGCTCGACGACGGCCTGCCGGTGGATTCGTCGGGCAACGTGCTCGGCACCGACGTCGACGGACCCTACGTCGGCGGGGTCGAGCTCAGCGGCATCCTCGCCGAGAGCGAGCGTGTGCAGGAGTGCGCGACCCGCCAGTGGGTGCGCTACGCGCTCGGTCGCGCGCCGGAGCGCGAGGACGCGTGCCTGATCGATCGTCTCGCCGATCGATTCGCCGAGAGCGACGGCAACGTGCGTGATCTGCTCGTCGCGATCGTGACCAGCCCCGAGTTCCGGCATCGGCCGGCAGCGCAGGAATGAGGAGAGACGAGATGAGCAACATGAAGATGGATCGCCGTCGTTTCCTCGCTGCGATGGGTCTGGGCGGCGCGGCGCTCGCGCTGCCGGGCTCGCTCGGGAGCCCCAGCCGCGGCATGGCGCAGCTCCTGGGCACGCACCCGCCCAAGCGCGTGATCTTCTGGGTCTCGCCGCACGGCACGGTGTGGAACCAGTGGAACATGAGCCCGCCGGGGCTCGCCCCGAGCGGCACCAGCGCGTCGTCGATCGCGTCGCTGCCCGACGCTTCGTTCAGCCGCATCCTCGCGCCGCTCGCGCCGCACAAGGCGAAGACCACGATCGTCGAGGGTCTCGCGCGCACTGCGGCGATCGACTACGAGCTCGCGCGGCACACGTCGGGCGGGTTCGATCTCAACCGCCACCACTTCGGTCAGGCGCACCTGATGACGTGCGTCGATCCGATGCAGCGCGACGGCGCGACGTGCATCGGCGGCGGCATCTCGATCGATCAGGTGATCGGTCGAGAGACGACCGCGGCGGGGCGCTGGGCGTCGCGCGTGTACGGCGATCAGCACATGCATCCGTACTCGTTCGTCGCGCCCGGTGAGGCGTCCGGGCGGGTCGGCGACGCGCGCACCGCGTTCGACGACGTGCTCGGGCTGCATCGTCCGGCGCCGACCGCGCCGAGCACGCCGAGCACGCCGGGCGCGCCGGTCGACGATCGCGCGGATCGACTGCGGCGCGGTCGCGGCAGCGTGCTCGACTTCGTCGCGTCGGAGCACGCGTCGATGGCGGGCAGGCTCGGCTCGGCCGATCGCGCGAAGCTCGAGCGGCACCGCGATCTGATCCGCGAGCTCGAGCTCTCGTTCGGCGACGCGCCGGCGCCCGCGCCGGCCGCACCCGGCACGGACACCGAGGCGCCCGCGATGTGCGCGCCGAGCTGGAGCGAGCTCGGTCACCGCATGGATCAGTTCGCGCGCGTGATGACGCTCGCGGCGAGCTGCGACCTCACGCGCGTGATGACGTTCGTGACGCCGGACCTCGCGCCCGGCGAGATCGGGCTGCCGCCCTCGACCGACATCCATCAGGACTACGCGCACACGTCGATCATGGGCAGCTCGGCGACGTTCTCGAGCGAGGGCGAGCGCGGGATGATCGAGTACAACCTCTTCTACGCGCGGCGGTTCGCGTATTTCCTCGAGCAGCTCGACTCGGTGCCCGAGGGCGACGGCTCGGTGCTCGACAACTCGGCGGTGGTGTGGATCAGCGAGCTCGGCACGGGCGCGCACGACCTGCACGATCTGCCGGTCGTGATCGCCGGCAGCGCGCGCGGTGCGCTGCGCACGGGGCAGTACGTGCGCTACGCGCGCGACTCGCGCATCCGCGCGGGCTGGGGCCACCTCGCGAACGTCGGACCGTCGCAGAACCAGCTCTACGTCACGCTGATGCAGGCGATGGGCATGGAGAACGATCGCTTCGGCATCGAGAGCGTCGCGCGCGCGGACGCCTCGACGCTGTCGCTGCGCGGCCCGCTCGCCGAGCTGATGCGCACCTGAGCGTCGGGTGCTCGATCGGCTCGCCCGCTCCGGTCGCTTCCGTCCGCGCGCCGACCTCCGGGGCGAGCACTCCTGCGGGGAGCGGCGTCCTACACGGACGCACGCTCTCGCACTCATTCCGTCGTCACCTGAGCCGTTCTGTCTCGGTGTGGGTACCGACGCCACGACCCCCGAGGAGGACGAATGGTGCGTCGGACCCAATCGCGTGCGCTCGTGCTCGCCGCGCTGACAGTGCTCGCCGGCGGCGTGCTGTCGGCGTGCGAAGGCGCGCTGCTGGACGGCCCGGCGGGGCCGCAGGGCACGAGCCGCGAGGGCCCAGGGCCGGGCGCGTGCGGCGACGATGCGATCGTGATCGGCAGCGCGCCGATGCGTCGCCTGAGCAACGCCGAGTACGCGCACACGCTGCGTGATCTCTTCCCGGCGGAGCTCTTCGGGGGCGCGGCCGCGCCCGAGCTGCCGTCGATGCCTCCCGACGCGACGGCGAGCGGGTTCGAGAACGACGCGCTCTCGCTCGGCCCCTCCGACGTCCGCGTCGCGCGCTGGGAAGAGAGCGCGTTCCGCTACGGCCGCGCGCTCACCGCGACGCCGAGCGTGCTCGCGTCGTTCCTGCCGTGCGCCGCGAGCGCGACCGACGAGACGGCGCAGCGCGCGTGCGGCGCGACGCTCGTGCGTGACTTCGGGCTGCGCGCGTTTCGCCGTCCGCTGACGGCCGAAGAGAGCGCGCGCTACGAGGCGCTGTTCGACGAGCAGCGCATCGCGATCGACTTCGAGGCCGCCGTTCAGCTCACGGTGATGGCGCTGCTGCAGTCGCCGCACTTCCTCTATCGGCTCGAGCTGCCGCGCCCCCGCGACATCGGCGAGGAGAGCGACGCCGGCGGGGAGGTCGCGCCGCTCGACGGCTGGCAGATCGCGACGCGGCTGTCGTACTTCCTCTGGGAGAGCACGCCCGACTCGGTGCTGCTCGACGCCGCGGCGGCCAGCGAGCTCGCGACGCCCGAGCAGATCGAGGCGCACGCGCGGCGCATGCTCGCCGATCCGCGGGCGCGCGAGGCAGTCGTCGACTTCCATCGCCAGTGGCTGGACTTCGATCGCATCGAGGAGGACGAGCACCAGGGCCGCGTGCCCGAGCTCTATCCCACTTGGAACGAAGGCGTGCGCGCGGCGGTGCGCGAGGAGCAGGATCGCTTCGTCGAGGGCACGCTCTTCGACGGCGAGGGCACGCTCAGCGCGATGTTCACCAGCCGCCGGACGTGGGTGAACGCATCGCTCGCGTCGCTCTACGGCGTCGACGGACCGAGCGACGACGCGACGTGGCAGGAGGCGACGCTGCCCGAGAGCGAGCGCGCCGGTCTGCTCACGCGCGCCGGGTTCCTCGCGTCGCACGCGCACTCGGGGAACGGCTCGCCGCCGCTGCGCGGCGTGTTCGTGATGGAGCGGCTCTTGTGCGAGCCGCGCCCCTCGCCGCCCGCGAGCGCCGACACCTCGCCGCCGATCGCGATGCCCGGCGACGAGGTGCGCACGAACCGCCAGCTCTTCGAGGAGCGCACCGAGCCCGCGGTCTGCATGGGCTGCCACGTGCGCATCGACGGCTTCGGCTTCGGGTTCGAGCACTACGACGCGATCGGCGCGTTCCGCGAGCTCGACCAGGGCCTGGAGATCGACGCGTCGGGCAACCTCAGCGGCACCGACGTCGACGGTCCCTACGTCGGCGCCATCGAGCTCAGCGAGGCGCTCGCCGAGAGCGAGACGGTGCGCGCGTGCGCGACGCGGAACTGGCTCCGGTACGCGATGGGCCGGTCGCCGGAGCGCGCCGACGGATGTTTCATGGACCGGATGGTGAGCGAGCTCGCCGAGGGTGGCGGCGACGTCCGCGAGCTGATGGTCGCGATCGTGACGAGCCCCGAGTTCCGGCACCGTCCGGTCGGCGCAGCCGAAGGCGAGGAGTGAAGCGATGACTTCAGCACGTTTCGATCGTCGTCGGTTCATGGCTGCGCTCGGGCTCGGTGGCGCGGCGCTCGCGCTGCCCGGCGCGGCGGCGTGGGCG
>JALYRN010000482.1 GCA_030855295.1 Myxococcota bacterium
GGGCTCGCGGTCGCGGCGCTGGCAGCGCTCGCCGTCGCTCGTCGGCGCCGCCGCCGGGTCTGAGGCTCGCGCGCATTTTCTCGGAACCGCGCGCCCGCGTGAGTGTCCCGTCCAGCCGATGACTCCACCCCAGTCGATCGGCGGCGACAGCCGGCGCGTCTACCCGTTCTTCGCGCTCGCATGCGCGATCACCTGGGCGCTCGATCTCCCGTTCGTGCTGGCGGTCCTCCGCGGCGACGCGCCCGCTCCTTCGGCGCTCGCGATGGCCGGGCTCGGTGCGTGGGGCCCGACGATCGCTGCGGTCGCGGTCGCGGCGCGCGGCCGTCGTCGCGAGATCTTCGGTCCGTGGCGGACGAGCCCGCGCTGGATCGTGCTCGCGCTCTTCACGCCGCTGCTGCTGCACCTGCCGGCGACCGCGCTCGACGTCGCGCTCGGCGGATCGCCCTCGCAGTGGCTGTATCTGCCCTCGGCACCGGAGCACGTCGCCGCGCTCGTGATGTTCTCGCTCGGCGAGGAATTCGGCTGGCGTGGCTACGCGTACCCTCGCGTCGCGGCGCGCCACGGCAAGGTCGCCGGCGCGCTGATGCTCGGCGTGGTGTGGGCGTTCTGGCACTTCTTCATGATGTTCTCGCCCGTCGATGGCTCGTTCGACGCGCTGCTCGCGACGACGACGCTGATCGAGCTGCCGCTCTACTCGATCCTGTTCGCGTGGTTCTTCGTCCGCTCGGGCGCCAGCATCGCCGTCGCGATCGCGCTGCACGCGGGCGGTCACCTCGACAACGTGGGACGCACACCCGACGGCGAGCTCCGGATCCGCGTGCTGCGGATCGTGGTGCTCGCGATCGCCGCAGCGCTCGCCGCGCGATCGCTCGAGCGCGCGCGCTCGGAGCCCGTGCGCCCGTGATCAGATCGCCAAGCCGGCGGGCGCCAGCCACTCCTCGCCGACGCCGAACCTGCCCTTGTCGTCCTTGGCGACGCGGCCCATCGCGCAGACGGGATCGTGCGTGAAGAAGAGGCGGCCGCGGTGGGCGACGAGCTCCTCGAGCAGCGCGGTCTTCTCGTCGATCAGCTTCTCGGGCCAGCGGTCGTAGCCCATCGTGATCGGCAGGTGCACCCAGGGGCGGCCGGGGATCAGGTCCGCGGCGAACACGATC
Organism: Myxococcota bacterium; assembly: GCA_030855295.1. Classification (GTDB taxonomy): domain Bacteria; phylum Myxococcota_A; class Polyangia; order Polyangiales; family Sandaracinaceae; genus Sandaracinus. The sequence goes on from JALYRN010000482.1 coordinate 1,155, forward strand.
GGCCCGTCGGCGCTCGGGACCTCGGCGAGCACGAGGCCGGGCGTGTGGCCGTCGGAGCGATGCAGGCGGAAGTCCGGGCCGAGCGCGCTCGAGCGATCGCCGTCGACGATCTCGAGCCGGCCCGTGGCCTCGAGCAGGCCCGGCAGCTCCGGGATGAACGATGCACGGTCGCGCGCGTGCGGGTGCGTCGCGCGCTCCCACGCCTCGCGGCCGACGACGAAGGTCGCGCGCGGGAAGAGCAGGCGTGGCGGCAGCGCATGTCCCTGCGCGTCCTCTTCGTGCGCGGCGAGCAGCCCTCCGGCGTGATCGAAGTGCAGGTGCGAGAGCACGACGACGTCGATCTCGTCGTGGCGGGTGCCGGCCTCCTCGAGGCTGCGCAGGAGCACGTGCTCGCTCTCGACGACGCCGTAGCGGTCGCGGAGCTTCGGCGGGAAGAACGCGCCGATGCCGGTCTCGAAGAGGATGCGCCGCACGCCCCCGTCGCCCGTGCGCTCCTCGACCAGCATCGCGCGGCACGCGAGCGGGATGCGGTGGCGCTCGTCGGGCGCGATCCAGCGCTCCCACACGGCACGCGGCGCGTTGCCGAACATCGCGCCTCCGTCGAGGCGCTGTGAGTTGCCGAGGATGGACCAGAGCCGGCGCTGCACCATGACCTCGAGTGTACCGCGCGGTGCTGCGTGATATAGACGAGCCGTCTCGCCCGCCATGACCTCGCCGACCTCGAAGAAGCCCGACTGGCTGCGCGTGCGCCTCCCCGGCGGCGAGCGCTACCTCGAGATCAAGGAGCGCCTGCGCCGCCTCGATCTCCATACCGTCTGCGAAGAGGCGCGCTGCCCCAACGTCGGTGAGTGCTGGAGCGAGGGCACCGCGACGATCATGATCCTCGGCGAGACCTGCACGCGGGGTTGCCGGTTCTGCGCGGTGAACACGGGTGATCCCGGCGGCACCGTCGATCCGCGCGAGCCCGAGAACGTCGGTCGCGCCCTCGGCGAGATGGGCCTCGCGTACGTCGTGCTCACGATGGTCGATCGCGACGACCTCCTCGACGGCGGCGCCGATCACGTCGCGCGCACCGTGCAGCGCATCAAGCACCACGCGCCCGAGATGCTGGTGGAGACGCTGGTCGGCGACTTCCAGGGCGTCCGCTCGGACGTCGCGACCGTCGTCACCGAGGGCCGCCCCGACGTGTTCGCGCACAACGTGGAGGTCGTTCCCGAGCTGCAGCGCACGATGCGCGACGCGCGCTGCAGCTGGCAGCGCTCGGTCGACGTGTTGCGCTGGGCGAAGGACGAAGGCGCGAACGTCACCAAGACCTCGCTGATGGTCGGCTGCGGCGAGACCTACGAGCAGGTCACGGGCGCGATGCGCGCGCTGCGCGACGCGGGCGTCGACGTGCTGACGATCGGGCAGTACCTGCGGCCGAGCCCGAAGCACGCCGAGGTGAAGCGCTGGGTGGAGCCCGCGGAATTCGATCGCCTGCGCGACGAGGGCCTCGCACTGGGGTTCCGCTTCGTCGCGAGCGGTCCGCTCGTGCGCTCGAGCTATCGCGCGGCCGAGGCGTTCCTGAAGGGCATCCTGCAGGGGATCCCGAGCGCGCCGTTCGACGACCGCTACGGCAAGAAGACGCGCCTGCAGCTGCTGCGCGATTGATCGAAGGCCGATCGAGCGGGGAAGGATCGCGAGCCGATGATCATCAACGACGCGGGCGAGGCGTGCTTCGAGATCGTGGTGATCGGAACGACCGATCCGCTCGAGCTGGTGCGCACACTGCATGCCTCCGCGCGCGAGGATCTGCGCGGTGAGCTGATCGTCGAGGGCGATCCCGCGTGGAGCACGGCGCGCTTCGAGCTGTCCTTCGCCGGCGTCACGTCCAAGGAGCGGCCGGTGCGCGCGCACGTGGTCGGGCATCGCGGCAAGGGCCTGCTCGCTGCGGCCAGCGCGGATCTGAAGAAGGCCCTCGGCGGCGCGGACGTGGTCGTGGTGCGCGCGGGCACCGACTTCGACGACGACCTGACGACCAGCTCGACGATGATCGCGAGCGGAGGCGTCGCGCCCGATGCGATCGTCGTGCTCGAGGCCGCGTCGGGGACCGACGAGCTCACGGCGCGCGCGCCGTCGCGCTACACGCCGCGACCGACGCACACGCTCGTCGGCGAGCACAAGCCGCTCGACGTCCTGAAGCTGGCGATCAAGGCGGTGCTGAGCCGAGAGGCGAAGCGAGCGTGACCCGCTGACACGATCCGCGGGCGGGCCCCGCGGAATCGTTGGCCGATCAGCAGCGTTCGAGATGCGCCGCAGACACGGGGGGGATGCGCCCCTCTTGTGAGGGTCGATTCGGTGCTCATGGCCTTCTCCTCGATGCGGAGGAATCCGACCATGAGACCCCTCGCGAGCGTTCGAGCGCGGTGGCATGCGCTCCAGGTGTTCTTGCTGCAGGCCCGCATCGACGTGGAGTCGCGCTCGCTCGCGCCCACGCTCAGTGACGCCGAGCTCGAGGCGCTGGCCGATCAGCAGCGACGCACGCTGCAGGGGCTCTTCCAGACCGCCCGCGAGCTGCCGCCCGCGAGCCCCCTGCGGCGCGCCGCGGAGCGCGCGTTCGAGAACGGCAGCACGCGCCTCGAGGCCGACCCGAGCAGCGAGACGTACCTGCTCGCCTCGCACGAGTTCGAGGTCGCGCTCCGGCAGCTGCGTGGCGCCGTGCTCCGGGTCGGCGCTCGTAATTGAGTCCCGGCAGGAGTGCTCGCCCCGGAGGGCGCGTACGGGAGCGCGCCCGGCGCGCGGACGGCAGCGCCCGGAGCGGGCGAGCCGATTTCGAGTCGAACGCATCTGGTGTCGGGGAGAACCCCGATGCTGCGATCCGCTGCGGTGCAGATGATGGATGTCGGCACGCGTCGCGAGGTGGTCGCTCCCTCGAAGGCCTCGCGACGCGCGCCACCACATTTCGTTCTTGCGAGAGCCGGAGGCGTGCTTGGTCGGATCGCGCGGCGTCGAGTCGAGCTCCCCGCCCCCGCGACGCCGACGCCGCCGCGCCATCGTGCTGGTGGTCGAGGATGCGTTCGACGCGCGACAGCTCTACTGCGAGCTGCTCGACTTCCACGGGTTCCACGCCGAGCCGGCGTGCGACGGAGCAGAGGCGCTGCAGAAGGTGCGCGTGCTCGCGCCCGACGTCGTGCTCCTCGATCTGTCGCTGCCCGGGATCTCGGGATGGGACGTCGCGCGCGCGCTGCGCTCGCACGCGCACACGCGCACGATCCCGATCATCGCGATCACTGCGCATGCCACCGCGCCGGAGATCGATCGGGCGCGCGAGGCCGGCTGCGACTCGGTGTTCGTGAAGCCCGCGAAGCACGCGGCGTTGATCGAGGAGCTCCGCCGCGCCGTCACGCGCACGCGGTAGCCGTCCCGCCCTCGGCCTACGCCCTCGCCAACGGCATCTCCGCTCCCTAGATTGCGGGGGCCATGCAGCGCTCCCCCGGCTCCGAACGGAAGACCTCGCCCGATCCGCACCCGTCCGCGAGCGCGCTGCCGCTCGGCCCGCGCGTCGAGGCGATCCTCGAGGTGGCGTACCGCGCGCGCCGCCCCGTGCTGCTCGAGGGGCCCACCGGCATCGGCAAGTCGGAGCTGGTCGCGCACCTCGCGCGCAAGCTCGGCATCGCCCACGTGGTGCTCGATCTGTCGCTGCTCGAGCCGCCCGATCTCGTCGGGCTGCCGGTGATCGAGGACGGCCGCACGCGCTACGCGCTCCCGCGCTTCCTGCCTCAGGGCGGCGCGGGGATCTTGATGCTCGAGGAGCTCAACCGCGCCGAGCGCTACATCCAGCAGCCGGCGCTGCAGCTGCTGACCGCGCGCACGCTGCACGAGTACGTGCTGCCCGAGGGATGGGCGTGCTTCGCGGCGATCAACCCCGAGACCGGCGACTACCAGGTGACGCCGCTCGACGCGGCGCTGCGCGCGCGCTTCCTCCAGCTCTCGGTGCGCCCCGATCGCGTGGCGTGGCTCGCGTGGGCCGGCGCGCACGACGTGCACCCCGCGGTGATGGCGCTGGCGCGCGCGCACGAGCGCATCTTCGAGAACGTGCCGCCCCGCTCGTGGACGTACGCCTCCGACGTGCTGCGCTCGATGCGTCCGCACGAGCTCGCGAACGGCGCGCTGGTGCGCGACGTGCTCACCGGATATCTGCCCGCGGTGTGGGCCGAGGCGCTCGCGCAGAGCGGCTCGCTCTCGGCGCGCCCGCTCGAGCTCGACGTGCACGCGCTCCTGCGCGAGTACGGGCCGAAGAGCGCGCACGCCGAGCTGCTCCGCGGCTGGAAGGAGCGCGGCGAGACCGACCGCCTCGACGAGCTGGCCGCGCGCCTGAGCGCGATCCTCGCGGGCCCGGAG
>JALYRN010000030.1 GCA_030855295.1 Myxococcota bacterium
TCGCCGCACAGCGCGCCCTCGAGCAGCGGCGCGACCAGGAAGACCTCGGAGGGATCGATGTCCCCGCTCGGCGCGACGAAGACCAGCGCGATCCGCTTCGACGTGACCGCGATCACCGGCTGCGGGTCCTCGCCCTCCGCGATTTCGACGGCGCCGCGGTGAACGCCGGGGCTCACCAGGCGCGAGACGAGATCCCGCCAGCCCGGCCCTCCGAGGACGCGCTGGCCGAAGCCGGGGGCGACGATCCACGCGCCGACGCCGGCGTCGATTACGAACCCGATGCACGCGCGCGCACCGACGTGCGCGGCGAGCTCCTGCGCGACGCCCGCGCGCGTCTCGGGGTCGGCGAGGCCCGCCAGCAGTCGGATCATCGTCGTCGTCGTGCCGAGCGGATCACGCGATCGCGAGGACGACCGCGGTACAGTTGTGGAAGCCGTCGAACTGACCTTCGGCGCGTGCGAGCTGTCCGTACGTGTTGCAGCCCACGAGCTGCGCGTCGCCGACCGCCTCCCGCAGCCCCTCCACCTCCAGCCCGAACCCGGCTCCCAGGCGCAGGCGCGTCGCGATGCAGTCGAAGAAGAGCGCGGCCGACATCGGTGCGCCGCCGAGCCTGCTCGCGGCCACTCGCACCGCCGACATCGCCGCCTCCCGCGCCGACGCGGCGCTCGCTCGCATCACTCGGATGATCGAGCCTCGCGGGATCTCGGCCGCACACAGGATCGAGCCGTCCGGTCCGAGCGCCAGCGGCACGCGAATCCGCAGGCCGTTCGCAGTCTCGATCCCGAGCACGTTGTGGAGGAAGAACGGGATCGGCTCCGCGCGATCGAAGCGCTGGCCCGTCTCCGCCGCGTGCGCCGCGAGCGCTTCGACCGCCGGGAAGCCGTTCAGCGTGCGCACACACGAGCCCTCGCTCTCGGTCACCCGGAGCGGCGGGCTCGCCGCGGACCAGCCGTGCGCCACGCCCACGGCGACCGGGCGCTTGGAGAGGATCTCGAGCGCGACCACCGCGTCGGAGGCGATCTCGTGATCACAGAACACGGTCGTACCCGCCAGCCGCTCGTCGTCGGCCGCGCCGCCGCCGACGAATTCGTACTCGCCCGCGGTGAGCTCCGTGAGCGTGTCGACGAGCGTGTGCGCATGGCCGGCGAGGGTATCGGTCATCACGAGCGCGCAGCGATGCGGCAGCCCGCTCGTCGCGCCGCGGAACCTGCGGACGAGCTCGCGCGCCGCGAGCCCAGGATCGGCCGCCATGTTCGAGCCGATCGAGCTCGCGAACGACATCTCGTCGGAGCGCAGCACGAGCGCGCATGCGCTCTGTGTCCCGAACTGCGTCTGCGTGAACTCGCCTGCGGACGAGCAGCCGATGAGCGCCGCCGGCGCGGCACCCTGGTGGATCGCTGCGAGCATCTCGGCGGTGGCGAGGTTCGAGGCGGCGAACACGATCATCGCATCCGGTCGCTCGCCGCCGAGCGCCTGCATGGCCAGTCGAGCGAGCTCGGCGCCAGCGCCCGCGGGGTCGGGGTCGTTCGTGAAGATGGCGGCCGTCTGCAGCATACGGCCCAGAGCATAGGTCCCTGGACGGTGCCGGCAACCCGGGTGCGAGCGGCGCGATGGCCCCGACACCGCGACGGACGCGCCTACGCGATGTCGTGGCGCTGGAGCCGCGACACGAGGAAGTCGACGACGCGCTCGAAGGGCTCGATCCCGAAGTGCGCGGCGACGCTCGGCCGGAGGTTCGAGTTGGCGTTCACGTCGTAGAAGACGCGCCGCCCGTCCGGCGTCTCGAGGTACTCGACGCCGCCGACGTCGATGTGCGAGGCGCGGAGGATCGCCTTGGCGGTCTCGACCGCCTCGCTCGGCACCTCGGGGAACGGGTAGAACTCGACCGGCGCGGCGGCGGCGACCGGGACCTCGCAGATGCTCTCGCCGTCTTCGCCGACCGGGTTGCAGACGGGCGACGGGCACAGGTTGAAGCGTCCGTGCGTCACCACGCGCATCGGATAGAGCAGCTCGCCGCCGAGGATCTCGAGCCGGACGATGCCGCGCTCCGGATCGTGCGGCAGGTACTCCTGCAGCAGGAAGAGGTGGTCGGGCGCCCAGATGCTCTCGTCCCGGAACGCGGCGCGCAGCTCGTCCGCGCTCTCGACGACGCGGATGCGCGCGCCACTGCCGCCGAGGTCGGGCTTGATCAAGCGCGGCCACGACGTCGTCTTCTCGATCGCGCGCTCGACGTCGTTGAACACGATCGAGCGCGGATGATCGATCTCGAGCGAGCGACAGAGCGCGACCTGCGCCGCCTTCGAGAGCTCCATCGAGAACGCCGCGGAGCCGTTGAGCACGTCGCAGCCCAGGCGCTCGAGGTGACGCAGGTACGCCAGCGCCTGCGGCACCGCCCGCTCGTGGCCGCGCACGTACGCGCTCGGGCTCGCCTGGTTGAACACGACGCGCGCGGGCGCCGGGTCGTCGCTGGCGTACGCCGCGCGCTTCAGATCGACGCGGACGTAGTCGACGCCACGCGCGTCGAGCGCGGCGAAGAGGGGCTCCTGCCAGGCGGGGTGCTCGTAGAGGATCGCGAGATCGTGCATGTCGAGGGGCGGAGGATGCACCGTCGGCTCGCGTCCGACGAGCAGAGATGCACCTCACGAACGCGTTCGTCCGTGTGGCGATCGATCGCGTCGCAGCGTGCCCTTGCTCCGCGAACGTCCGACCGACGTGCGAGGCCACGCGAGCACGCTCGGGGGGGGCATGGTTCCCCGCGCGCGTCGACCGTCGCGACCATCCGCGCGGAGCGCCGCGTCGCTCTCACCGTCGCTCGAGGTGGACCCCTCGTTGCAGACCGCCGTCTCGTTCGTTCCCCAACAACCAACGACGACGAGTGAGGCTAGATGATGCAGCGAACGAGGAAGCTCGCTCTGCTCGTGTCGATCGCGGCCCCGCTGGTGGCGTGCTCTGCGAACACCGCAGACACCGGCACCACGGGACCGCTCGGCGGGCAGAGCCAGGTGGAAGGATATGGGCCCGAGGAGGCGGTCGCGTGTGACGACGCGTCGTTCCCGATGACGATGCAGGCCGAGGACGCGACGCTCATCGGAGTGAGCCCGGCGACCGAGTTCGCCGGCTTCGAGGGCTCTTCGTACGTCGGCGACTTCGACAAGATCGGCGACGAGGTGCGGTTCGAGTTCTGTGTTGCCGAGACCGACTACTACACGTTCGAGCTCCGCTACGCGAACGGCACCGACGAGTCGGCGTTCCGCACGCTCTACGTCGACGACGAGCTCGTCCCCGGCGACCATCGCTTCCGGGCGCGCTGGAACTGGAGCGACTGGGAGCCGCGCGTTCCGACGGCGGACTTCAAGGACTCCGTCCTGCTCGAGGCCGGTCGTCACACGTTGACCGTGTCGTTCGAGCCCGTCGACACGGGGATCATGGCGCTCGACGCGATGACCGTGACGCGCGGGCCCGAGCCGTCGTCGACGTCGATCACCGGCATGCTGATGAACGACTGGCAGGAGCTGGTCGGGGGCGTGTTCGCGAGCCGCGTCTTCCCTGCCGACGACACGAACAGCTCGCCGCGCATCGGCGAGCTGCGCCACCGCAGCAACTGGGAGGTCAACAACATCGACGAGGCCGCGGGCTATCTGCGCGACGTCACCGGCGAGCAGGCGTACACCGAGTTCGATCGAAAGCCGATGCACACGCACATCGTGATGCGCGACGACGGCGTGCTCGAGATGAGCTACCTCAACTGGGGCGACAACCCCCTGCCCGCGACCGTCGTGAAAGAGCACGCGATGCCGCTGGAGAGCGGAGTGCTCGTGACGCGCTACACGCTGACGAACGTCACCGACGAGGCGCGCGAGCTCTCGATGCTCGAGCGCGTCGACCTGAGCCGCACCGGAAGGCAGGAGTCTGCCGATCTGGTGCTCGGGACCCAGGACGACGTGGACATCCAGGGGCAGATGAACGTCGAGTGGCGCGAAGACCTCCAGGCCTTCATCGCCGACCTCAGCGCGCTCCACGGCACGTATGTCGTCTTCGGCACGTTCCAGGAGGCGGATCAGCTCTCCACGGGGCCTTCGACGGGCGGGATGATCAACCCTTCGAGCGGCGCGTCCAGCGGTGCGTCGAGCGGCGGATCGAGCGCCGGCGAGCAGGTCGAGGTCGCCTCGGTCGTCTCGCAGTTCGGGGACGGCGAGGCCCTCGTGCGCAACGAGTCGTTCACCGGCGACGACGCCGAGATGGGCATCGTCGAGACGCTGACGCTCGAGCCCGGAGAGAGCCAGTCGTTCTCGTACTTCTACGCCGTTCGTGGCGACCTCGCGAGCGCCGAAGCGGCGGCTCGCACGGCACGCAGCGAGAGCGCGGACACCTGGATCGATCGCACCAGCGCGGCGTGGAGCGAGTGGCTCGCTCAGCGCCAGGAGATCCCGACGCAGGACCCGGCGCTCGATCAGGCGTACCGGACGGCGCTGGTCTCGATCAAGCAGACGCAGCAGCCGGAGTTCGGCTCGTTCGTCGCCGCGACCAACCCGGCCTACCAGTTCAAGGTCTGGCCGCGCGATGCGTCGGTGGTCGCGATGGGCCTGGACGCCGCCAACTACCTCGACGAGGCGGAGGCGTACTGGCGTTGGATGGCGAGCGTGCAGGAGACCGGAGAGAACGAGGACTTCCCGGTCGGCACGTGGTGGACGAACTACTCGTACTGGTTGCCGGACGAGGGGATTCCCTTCGTGCAGCCGGAGTGGGACTCGCTCGGTCTCTTCACGATCGGTGTCTATCGACACTATCTGTTGCTGCGCGAGCGTCGCAGTGAAGAAGAGGCGTACGCGTTCTTCCAGGACATGTGGCCGGCGGTGCAGCGCGCGTCGAACTTCATCGCGGACAACATCGAGGAGAACGGCTTCGGACCGCCGGACTTCTCGATCTGGGAAGACCGCTTCCAGTACGCGATCTTCACGCAGGTCACGTACGCATCCGGTCTCGTCGCGTCGTACGAGCTGGCGCGCACCGCCGGCGAGATGGGCGAGGAGATCGAGTCCTGGCTGATGGCGGCGCGCTCGATCAAGGAGGCGATCCTGCGCCCGTACAGCGAGGAGGAGTGCACCGGGTTCTGGCTGCCGGAGGAAGGGTTCTTCATGCGCGGCATCGATCCCGACTGCAGCGCGGACCGCCGCGTCGACGCGTCGTCGGACTTGATGTGGGTCTTCGGCCTGATCGACATCACCGAGGAGCCGAAGGCGCAGATGCACCGCAACGAGGTGCTCGAGGTGCTCTCTCCGACGGCGTACTTCCAGGGCATCTCGCGGTACCAGGACGACGCGTTCTACTTCACGTCGATCTACAGCCCTGGTGGCACCTTCGAATCGACCGTGCCCGAGACGACGTGGCCGCAGATGAGCATGTACATGTCGATGGCGGAGCACTGGCTCGGCTACGAGGAGCTCTCGGACGCGCGCCTCGACTGGTACGTCAGCACGTCGGCGGTCGGGTACATGCCGCCCGGTGAGGGCATCGACTGGGCGACCCAGCAGCCGCTGGTCAGCACCGCCGTCGAGCCGGTCACCGGCACCTGGTACCTGCTCGGTCTGATGGTCAACAACGAGCAGTACGAGCCGCGGCTCGACCGCATCGGCATCGACTCCGGGCTCTGAGCACCCACGCACGGATGCCGTCCACCTCTCGCTCGCTCGAGAGAGAGGTGGGCGGCGCCCGACACCACACCTGGATCGCGGAGATCACGATGCGTCCTCCATCATGCCGAACGAACGATTCGATCGATCTCGGCGCGCGATCTCGATCGCGGTCGCGATCACCGGCGCACTCTCGGGCTGTGGCGGAGACGACAGCCTCGCGGCGACGAGCTCGTCGATGCCGGACGGCACGCTCGTCACGTTCCCCGGGGACGGCGTCGTCGTCGACCCCGTGCTGCCGGACCCGCCCTGCGATCAGGTGGACGTGCCGGAGATCTCGCCCGAGGCGGCGCGCTTCGCGCCCGGCGAGCCGGTGCGGCTCGAGGCCGAGCTCGTCAATCGATCGTCGGCCACGTGCACGACGACGCTCCGGCTGCGGATCACCGACCTCGGCGTGACCGTCCACGAGGAGACGAGGCGCGTCGCGCTCGCGCCCCAGCTCCGGAGCACGATCGCGTTCGTCTGGGACGCGCCCGACGAGGACTTCATCGGCTACCTCGCGGTGCTCGGGGTCGACGGCAGCGACGACGAGCCGAGCACCGGGATCGACGTGAGCTCGACGCCGCTGCGTTTCCCGCGATACGGCTACATCTCGGAGTTCCCGCTGGCGCAGTCGCGCGAGCAGAGCTTCGCGATGATCGAGACGCTCGCGGAGGACTTCCACCTGAACCTGTTCCAGTTCTACGACTGGATGTACCGCCACGAAGACCTCGTGCCGCGGGAGAACGACGGCACGATCACGCCGACCTGGGTCGACCTCTTCGGGCGCACGAACGCGTGGTCGACGATCACCGACCTCGTCGACGCCACCCACGCGGAGAACGCGTACGCGATGGCGTACGTCACGATCTACACCGCGCGCGAGGACTACGAGGCGCTCTCGGGCATCTCGCCCGATCTCGGCCTCTACGAGACGCCGAGCGCGGAGACCCAGGTCTCGCTGGGGTTCGGCGGGGAGCGGCGCCTCTTCCTCTTCGATCCGTCGCTGCCCGAGTGGCAGCGGATCATGGCGGACCAGTACGTCGACGCGGTCCAGGCCGCGGACTTCGACGGAGTGCACATCGATCAGTTCGGACCGCGGCCGACGTACTTTCGCGCCGACGGAACGCCGATCGATCTGAATCGCACGTTCGCGCCGTTCCTCGAGGCGGTCGACGAGCAGCTCTCGCTGCGCGCGCCGGAGAGCGACGCCTGCGTGTTCAACCTCGTCGACGGAAGCGTCGGCGGCTACGCGGTCGAAGACGTCGCGAGGACGACCGCGTGCGACATCCTCTACAGCGAGATCTGGTTCATCACCGACACCTACGAGGAGCTGCGCGCGTTCGTCGAGCTGCTGCGCGAGATCGGCGGCGAGCGCGCGGTCGTGCTCGCGCTCTACCCGCAGTACGGCGAGGAGGTCGGGCGTTACATCGAGGCCGAGTACGCGAACGAGCTCGACGGCGTCGCGATCGACGACGACCACTCGGGCTTCAGCGAGATCGGGTTCGTCGACGAGTTCGACGCGGTCGGCGACTCGATCACGTGGCGCTTCGACATGCAGGAGGACGGGTTCGTCACGTTCGTGCCGCGCTACGCGAACGCGACCGGTGCGCCCGCGACGCGCACGCTCGTCGTCGACGGCGAGGTGCTCGGCAAGCTCACGTTCCCGTCGCGCGCGAGCTGGGACGAGTGGGCGTTCGACGCGTGGATCCAGCGGCGGATCCAGGCCGGCGAGCACGAGGTCGAGCTGGTGTTCGCGGAGGACGACGTCGGCGTCGTGAACATCGATCGCATCCGCTTCGGCGAGTTCGACGAGGACTCGGTGCGCCTCCAGAACGCGGTGGTGTTCGCGAGCGGCGCCACCCCGATCCAGCTCGGGGACGAGGTGCAGAGCCTGTCGCACGAGTACTTCCCGAACCGCAGCCGCAGCCTGACGGGCTCGTTCCGCCGCGCGCTGCGGCGGCAGTACTCGTTCATCACCGCGCACGAGCGGCTCCTCTTCTCGCCGGCGATCGAGCCGATCCCCGAGCGCCTCGAGAAGGTCGAGGCGATCTCGGAGGGCCACGACCTGATCGCGGAGGGCACGGGCGGCATCTGGACGAACCTGAAGCGCACGCCGTGGGGCGACGCGATCCACCTCGTGAACCTGGTCGGCGTCGACGACGTGCTCTGGCGCAACACCGCGCCCACGCCGACCTTCCTCGACGCGATCACGCTGCGCTACGACGTCGCGGACGCGAGCGCGGTCACCCAGGTGCTCTGGGCCACGCCCGACGAGGGCCCGGGCTCGTTCCAGCCGCTCGACTTCACGCGCGGCGACGGCTTCGTCGAATTCACGGTGCCCCGGCTGGCCTACTGGGACCTCGTGCTCGTGCGCTTCGCCGACACGCCGTGACGTGACGACCAGGTACGCGCGTGGGTCCTCGTGGTAGCGTGCCGCGATCAACGATGAGGAGCACCGTGCGTCGCCTTCAGCTCACTGTCATCGCGATGTCCCTGACGACCGCCTGCGGGGGCAGCCAGCCGGCCGCGAGCGAGCCCACCGCGGAAGAGTCGCGGCAGGGCGAGAGCAGCTCGTCGGGAGGCGACGAGTTCCAGCTCTCGAGCTCGGACACCGCGGGCGAGGCGCGCGGCGAGCGGCCGTCGGAGATCGTCGCGACGGCGACCGAGGCGGCGATGCGGCTCTTCGTCGTCGACCCGGAGTCGGGACCGACGTCGGGCGTGGTGATCAAGATGACCGCGCCGGACGGCCAGGCGTACTACACGCGCGAGACCGACTCGCAGGGCTACGCGGAGGTCCTCGTGCCCGCCGGTCAGCGGTACGAGCTCGAGTACCTGAGCCTCGGCCGGCAGAGCGCCCGGGCGCGCGTCGAAGTGCCGGCGGGGCCCAACCAGGACATCCGTCTGACGCTGCGCCACCGCCGCTGGCGTCCGCCGGCACGCGTCGCCGTCGCGCCGCAGCCGGGCGAGACCGCGCCGCCGCCGGAGCCGCAGGGGCTGGTGCTCGAGGGCATCCTCTTCGACAGCGGCCGCGCGACCCTCCAGGCCGAGTCGAACCCGCGGCTCGATCGCGTCGTCGAGTACATGACGCACATGCCGAACGTGCGGATCCGCATCGCCGGCCACACCGACAACGTCGGCAACCCCCGGACCAACCAGGCGCTCTCCGAGCAGCGCGCGGGCGCCGTCCGCGACTACCTGGTCTCGCACGGCATCGACGCCAGTCGCATCGAGGCGGTCGGCTACGGCGATCAGCAGCCCGTCGCGTCGAACGACAGCGAAGAAGGCCGGCAGCAGAACCGCCGCATCGAAGCGATCGAGCTGTAGTCGGGCCGCTCGAGCACCCGGCCTGCCAGGATTCGACCGGCCGCCCGGAGACGGACGATGCGCGCCCGCGCGTGTGTTTGTGATAGCGTAACGCTACATACAGGAGCCCGATCGCACCCATGCGCACCACCTCCGGGGTCTCTTCCTCGCGCGCGCGCCGTTCCCTCTGGCTCCTGTCGATCGCGCTGCTCACGGCGTCGATCGCGGTCGCCAGCCCAGCGTCGCGAGCCGCGGCGCAGTCGACCGTCACGCCATACTTCATGGTCGTGTTCGACACGTCGGGCTCCATGGGGAACTCGACGGGGAGCGGCACGAACAGCTGCGGCCAGGCGCGCACGCGCATGAGCGACGCGAAGTGCGTGCTCCAGCGCGTCGTCAACGGCTACGGCGACGTGAGCTTCGGTCTCGAGCGCTTCCGTCAGTCGTGCACGGGCGGGAGCTGCACGTCGACGTGCGTGACGAGCGGCTGCAGCTGCAGCGGGTGCAGCGCTTCGTGCACCGCGACGGCGAGCTCCGGCGAGGTCCTCGTGCCGATCGCGAGCGACAACCAGAGCGACATCCTGCGCTGGGTCGACTACTCGTGCGGCAGCTGCACGAGCACCGCCGTGAGCGCGAACCCCGAGCTGCGCGCGCTGGGCAACACGCCTCTCGGTGGCTCGCTCCTCGCGGCGCGCTCCTACTACGCCGGCGCGAGCAGTCCGCTGATCGGCGATCCCTTCGGCACGTGCCGCCCCGTCTCGGTGATCCTGCTGACCGATGGCGACGAGACCTGCAGCGGCAACGCGGTCAACGCGGCCACGCAGCTCCGCAGCACGACCGTCGACGGGCGCACGTACGACATCCGCACGTACGTCATCGGGTTCGGCATCTCGCCCGGCGACGCCGACATCGAGAACATGGCGACCGCCGGCGGGACCGACGCGCCGGGCTCGCGGCGCGGCTTCTACGCGACCGACGAGACGAGCCTCTCGCTCGCGTTCTCGCAGATCATCGAGGACTCGATCCGCTACGAGGTCTGTGACGGCGTCGACAACGACTGCGACACGCGCGTCGACGAGGGCTTCACGCTGTACTGCGATCGCCCCAACGGCGTCACGACGGCGCGCCTCTGCAGCGATCCCGGCGAGCGCGTCTGCGACGGGCGCGACGACAACTGCGCCGGAGGCGTCGACGAGGGCCTGCGCAACCTCTGCGGTACCTGCGGGACGCCGCCCGCGGAGACCTGCGATCGCACCGATGAGGACTGCGACGGTGCGATCGACGAGGGCGCGTGCAGCTGCCCATCACCGTCACCCGAGATCTGCGACAACCTCGACAACGACTGCGACGGAACCATCGACGAAGGCCTGATGCGCGCGTGCGGCAGCAGCGTCGGCGCGTGCATGCCGGGCTCGCAGATCTGCTCAGCCGGCACGTGGGGCATGTGCACCGGCTCGACGATGCCGACGTCCGAGACGTGCAACGGCATCGACGACGACTGTGACGGAGTGATCGACGGTCAGGTCGAGGACTGCGGCAGCGCGGTCGGTCGCTGCACCCGCGGTCGCCGCGCGTGCATCGCGGGCGCGTGGGGGATGTGCATCGGCGGCATCGGACCGGCGACCGAGGTCTGCAACGGCGTCGACGACAACTGCAACGGCAGCACCGACGAGGGCGATCCCGGTGGCGGCGGCGCGTGTGGCAGCAGCGTCGGCGCGTGCATGCCGGGCACGCTGCGCTGCACCGCGGGGATGCTGACGTGCACCGGCGGCACGAGCCCCGGCGTCGAGACCTGCAACACGCTCGACGACGACTGCGACGGGCGCGTCGACGAGGGCAACCCCGGCGGCGGCGCGAGCTGTGGCGCGAGCATGGTCGGAGAGTGTCGGCCCGGGACGCTCCAGTGCGTCACCGGCGGGCTGGCCTGCGTCGGCGCGCGTGGACCGCGCGGCGAGCTGTGCAACGGGCTCGACGACGACTGCGACGCGCGCACGGACGAGGGCAACCCGGAGGCGGGGCTGCCTTGCGGCGACGACACCGGAGAGTGCGCAGCGGGCACCACGCGATGTGCGAGCGGCATGCTCACGTGCGAGGGCGCGGTCGGGCCGACGCCCGAGCTCTGCAACGCGCTCGACGACGACTGCGACGGCGCGATCGACGACGAGATCCCGGTCGGAGCCGCCTGCGGCACCGACGTGGGCGAGTGCATCCCGGGGATCAACGTGTGCGACTCGGCGACCGGCATGCTCGTGTGCTCGGGCGAGGTCGGACCGGCCGCCGAGGTCTGCAACCTGCTCGACGACGACTGCGACACCCGCATCGACGAGGGGCTCGCCGACGCCGGGCCGTGCGGCAGCGACGAAGGAGAGTGCACGGCGGGCACGCTGCGCTGCGTCGGAGGCTCGGAGATCTGCGTCGGCGAGGTGCCGCCGGGGCCCGAGCTCTGCGACTGCATCGACAACGACTGCGA
Source organism: Myxococcota bacterium (assembly GCA_030855295.1). GTDB lineage: Bacteria > Myxococcota_A > Polyangia > Polyangiales > Sandaracinaceae > Sandaracinus. Next base: position 11,446 of record JALYRN010000030.1, read on the forward strand.
CGCGATGACGGACGAGCCGCCCGACACCGGCAGCTTGTGCCCGTCGGGGAGCGCGTGCGTCGACTGTCAGTGCGCGCTGCCGTGCGTGATGGGCGAGTTCGGGTTCGACTGCCCGACGGGACGCTTCCCGCGCGTGGACGGCGGGACGTGCTTCTGCGTGGCGGAGCGCTGCGACGCCGCGATCTGCGGCGCGGAGACGATCGAGCGCGACGGCGCGACGGTGTGCGCGCCCGATCGCAGCGATGTGGCCGCGTGCGTCTGCCGCGCGAACGAGTGCACGTTCGCGTGCGACGGCGTCAGCTGTGCGGGCGGGCTGGTGTGCGACCCGCGCGATCCGATGGGGCGCTGCGTGGAGGACGACTGCCGCGGGCTCGGCTGCCCCGCCGGCGAGCTCTGTGACCGCGCGACGGGCGCGTGTCTCGCCGATCCTTGCGTTGCGGCGGGCTGCACCGCGGAGCAGGCGTGTCGCGCGGGGGTCTGCGAGGAGAGCTGCGCCGGCGTCGAATGCCCGAGCGGGGAGGTCTGTCGCTCCGGTGCGTGCGTGGTCGATCGCTGCGGCGGCGTGACCTGCGACGACGGCGAGGTCTGCGATCCGGCAGGCGGCAGCTGCGTGACGGATCAGTGCGACGGCGTGAGCTGTCCGGCGGGCACGCGGTGCGTGCCGACGAGCGGCGAGTGTGCCGTCACCCCGTGTGACGTCCTGCGCTGCCCGGGCGAAGAGGTCTGCGTCGACGGAGAGTGCGCCGATCGGGTCGTCGCACCGGACGCCGGGACGGGCTTCGACGGAGGCCGGAGCGATGCAGGTCGCGACGAGCTGCGGGTCGTCGCGGCGGGCGGCGGCGGCTGCCTCTGCAGCGCGGCGGGGAGCGGTCCGGAGGGCGCGCGCGGCGTCGCCGGGATGCTCGCGATGATCGCGCTCGGGCTCGTCGTGTCCGTCCGCCGCGCGCGCCGTCGGCGCGGGGGTGACCGATGAGCTGCGCGCGGATGCTGCGCGCGGCGGCGCTCGCGTCGCTCGCGTGGGCGATGGTCGGCTGCGAGCTCGATCCCTACTGCCTCACCTGCGTGGAGGGTGAGGACGCCGGCGGCATCGACGCCGGTGATGGTGGTGGGCTGGACGGCGGCGGCGGCCGGATCGACGCGAGCGAGCTCGACGCCGGCGAGGAGCCCGACGGCTGCGTCGCGGGAACGGTCGAGCGTTGCAACGAGCGGGACGACGACTGTGACGGCATGGTCGACGAGGGGATCGACACGGCGACGAGCCTCGAGCACTGCGGCGGCTGCAGCCTCCGCTGCGCGCCGCTCGGAGCCTTCGGCGAGTGCGTCGACGGTGTCTGTCAGGTCGCGAGCTGCGACGTCGGTCGGTTCGACCTCGACATGGATCCGACGAACGGCTGCGAGTACCGCTGCCTCGCGACGGATCCGACCGATGCGCGCTGCGATCGGCGCGACAACGACTGCGACGGAACGATCGACGAGGACTTCGACCTCACGTCGGATCCGCTGAATTGCGGGGCGTGCGGGCGCGTGTGCGCGACGGCGCACGCCGCCTCGAGCTGCGCGGCCGGCGCTTGCACGCTCGGCGCGTGCGAGCCGGGCTACTACGACCTCGACGGCGTCCCGACGAACGGCTGCGAGTACGCGTGCACGCTGGCCGCGCCGGCGACCGAGGCATGCAACCTCCGCGACGACGACTGCGACGGACGCGTCGACGAGGGCGATCCGGGCGGCGGCGGAATGTGCGGCACCTCGACCGGCGAGTGCGTCGCGGGCGTCGAGCGCTGCGTCGCGGGCGCGATCGCGTGCATGGGCGGGGTCTCGCCGACGACCGAGATCTGCAATGGCGGGGACGACGACTGCGACACGCGCACCGACGAGGGCAACCCCGAGGGCGGCACCTACTGCGGCAGCGGCGAGGGCGCGTGCGAGCCGGGGCGCGAGCAGTGCACGGGCGGCGCGCTGGTCTGCGTAGGGGCGACCGGGCCGGCCGCCGAGACGTGCAACGCGGTCGACGACGACTGCGACACGCGCATCGACGAGGGCAATCCGGGCGGTGGCGGCAGCTGTGGGACCTCGACCGGCGCATGCACGGCAGGCGCGCTCAGCTGTGTCAGCGGCTCGATCGTCTGTCTCGGCGGCACGGGCCCGATGCTCGAGAGCTGCAACGGCGGCGACGACGACTGCGACGCGCGCACGGACGAGGACTTCCTGCTCGCCGTCGACCCGCGGAACTGCGGGATGTGTGGGCGCGTGTGTAGCTTCCCGAGCTCGGTCGCGCTCTGCACCAGCGGGACCTGCGGCATCGGCGCGTGCGTTCCCGGGTTCGTCGACGCCGACGGGCTGCCGGGCAACGGCTGCGAGTACGGGTGCGTGCCCTCGGGCGCCGAGGTGTGCAACGGGCGCGACGACGACTGCGACACACGGAGCGACGAGGGGCTCACGCCGCCGTCGACCTTCTGCAACCCGAACGGCGTCTGCGCGAGCACGTCCGCGCGCTGCGGCGGCCCGAGCGGGTGGGTCTGTGACTATCCCGCGGCGACCTATCAGGCGACCGAGACGCGCTGCGACGGGCTCGACAACGACTGCGACGGTCGTGTCGACGATCCCTTCCCGAGCCTCGGCACGTCGTGCAACAACGGCGAGATCGGCGCGTGCCGCCGCGTGGGCTCGTTCGTCTGCAACGCCGCGGGCATTGCGACGCGGTGCAACGCGATGGCGAGCGGAGGCGGCGTCGCCGAGACGTGCAACGGCTTGGACGACGACTGCGACGGCACCCTCGACGAGTCGGCGCCGGGCGCGTGGGTGCAGATCACGGGATCGTTCGGAACCCGCTGGATCATGAGCTACGAGGCGTCGCGACCGAACGCGACCACGAGCAGCGCCGGCAGCCTGACGCACCGGGTCTGCTCGGAGCCGGGGCGCCTGCCGTGGACGAACGTGACGTACGCTCAGGCGCAGGCGGCGTGCGCGACGCAGGGTGCGCGGCTCTGCACCGAGCCCGAGTGGCAGCGCGCCTGTCAGACGACCGCGAGCACGGCGTGCACGTGGTCGTACTCGTCGTCGTGCACGACGTTCTCGTCGGCGCGCTGCAACGGGAACGAGCTCGACACGAACACGGGCGCGAGCGGTGATCAGGACGACGTGCTCGCGACCGGCGCGCTGCCCATGTGCTACGCGAACTGGGGCTCCACGGCGGCGCGCATCTACGACATGAGCGGCAACGTCGCGGAGTGGGCAGCGGCGCGCAGCAGCGGCGTCAACCCACTGCGCGGCGGCTCCAGCACCAGCCCACAGGGCGGAACGACGTGCGGGTTCGACTTCGTCGTGGCCGGCAACACGTTCGCGACGCCTGGCGTGGGCTTCCGCTGCTGCCGCGACACCGCGCCCTGAGGGTGCTTGCGTAGCAGGCATGCGTGCCTGCTACGCACGGGGCGGGCAACTCGACTCCACCCGCGGCGAGAGCCTCGTCGATCAGCGGGCGCGGCGCGCGGCGATGCGCTCCGCCGCGCTCGACCAGCCGGCGTCGATCGGCGTGCCGAGCGCGTCGAGGTCGATCCACAGCGGGGCGTGATCGGACGGGGTGGGCTTGCCCTTGCGCGCCTCGCGATCGATCTCCGCGTCGAGCAGGCGCGCCACCAGCGATCGTGTGACGAGCACGTGATCGATCCGCATCCCGAGGTTCTTGTGGAACGCGCCGGCGCGGTAGTCCCACCAGCTGTAGCGGTCGTGCTCCTGGTGGTGCAGTCGGTAGGCGTCCTCGAGGCCCCACGCGCAAAGGCGCGCGAACGCGTCGCGCTCGGGCTGCGAGACGTGCGTTCCGCCGTGGCACGACGACGGGCTCCACACGTCGCGATCCTCGGGTGCGATGTTGAGGTCGCCCGCGAGCACCAGCGGCGCGGCAGGATCGCAGGCCTCGCGGAGCCACCGCTCGAGTCGACCGAGCCACGCGAGCTTGGCCGTGTAGAAGGGCGTCCCCAGCGCGCGTCCGTTCGGCACGTACACACCGACGACGCGCGCGCCTCCGCACGTCGCCGCGATCATGCGCGCTTCCGCGAGCGGCTCGTCGTCGCCGGCGTCGTCGGTCTTCGCGGCGCGCAGCGGCTCGCCGAAGTTCGTGACCACGTCCGCGATGCCGACGCGGCTCGCGATCGCGACGCCGTTCCAGCGTCCTTCTCCGTGGTGCGCGAGCTCGTATCCGCGGGTGCGGAAGAGCTCGTGCGGCGCGGCGTCGTCGGCGAGCTTCGTCTCCTGCATGAGGAGCACGTCGGGCTGCGCGCGCTCGAGCCAGCCCTGCACCCGCTCGAGCCGAGCGTGCAGCGAGTTCACGTTCCAGGTGGCGATCCTCATGGCGCGGGAGCGAAGCTATCACCCGCCCGCGAACACGCTCGCCGGCGCGGCGGTGCGCATCGTCCCCCGATGGCGTACGCCTGGGCCCGTGAGAGCGTTTTCCGAGGAGCGCGACGCGTTTCCGCCGGCGTATGCGAAGAGCCTTCGCAAGCAGGTGCTCGCGTCGCGCTACTTCGCGGTCAACACGCTCAACCGCGACTTCGTCGGGACGCGCGGGTTCTCGGTCGTGTTCCGTCGCGACTCGCTGCCGCGGGTGATGCGGGAGCTGCCGTACTTCGCGCCCTACCTCGAGCGCGCGCTCCACCCCGAGTGCAACGCGTTCTATCTGAACCCGCTGCTGCTCGTCGGCGGCTCGCGCGTCGACCCGCACATCGATCGCAGCCTCCAGTCGTACGTCGTGCACGTCGACACGCCGAGGCTGGTCACCGTCATGTACGTCGAGGTCCCGCCCGGCATGCGCGGCGGCGAGCTCGTGCTCCAGCGGGGCAAGAAGCACCTCGGGCGGATCACGCCGACCGCGAACACGCTCGTGACGTTCGCCGGCGACCTCACCCACTCGATCGACCGCCTCGACACCCAGGGCTCGCGCCTCAGCCTGGTGTGCGAGCAGTACGACCTCCCGCCCGAGGAGCTCGAGCAGATCCCCGAGCTCGCGATCGAGACGCGCGCCCGCTACTGAGAGCGGAGATCATGTTCTTGCGGCGACGGCTCAGCGCACGCCGCAGGTCAGCTCGAGCGAGAGTCGGTCTTTGCCCGCGGGCTCGAGGGAGAGGAACGACAGGAGCGCTCCCTCGCGCTCGTGCTCGACGACCACCGAGCCGCCGAACACCGTGCTCAGCGTCGAGAACGTGTCGCTCTCGAGCGAGTACACGGTGAGCGCGCGGCCCGGCGTCGCGGAGCTCTCGATCGCGATCTGCCCGTCTTCGCGCGTCGCGGTCAGCGGGCCGACCAGCATCAGTGCCGCTCCTGCGACCGGAGGTCCGTCAGGAGAGACTCGATAGCTCGTGACGAAGGTGCGGAACTCGTTCGCATCGCGCACCAGCCAGATGCGCTCACCGCCGGATGCTCCGACGCCGATCAGCCTCGCCGCGAGGAGAGCACCGTCGTCCCAGTCGGTTCGGAGCGTCTCCGCGCCGGAGAGATCGGGGTCGTAGACCACCGTCTCGCTGAGCGGCCCGACGCTCGAGATCGTGATGCCGCCCGGCTCGACGTGAACACTCGCGGCGTCGGCCGCGGAGATCGAGGTGGTCTCGACGGCGCCGGTCCTGCGGTCGAACACCGCGAGCCGGAGATCCGCGGTCTCGCTCACGAACGCGAAGCGATCGGCGTCGAGCCACCCCGCAACCCGTTGCCACGCGGGGCTCGGCCCGGCCGCCGGGAACGCAGCCGTCTGCTCGCCCGCTCCGTCGGCGTCGAGCAGCCAGATCCCTCGCGGCGCGAGCAGGAGAAAGCCGTCCTCCGAGGCCTCGGGAGACAGCGAGTGGAGGGTCGCGGTCGAGGCAGGTGAGCCGGCGGCGTCCCCGAGCCGCATCGCGCGCTCGTGCAGCGCGGTGCCGCCGCGGTCCGAGACGATCAGCCGTGTCTCCTCGGTCGCGGTCGTGCTCGCCGAGGGAGGCACCAGCAGACCATACCGAAGCGACTCGAGCCGTCCGCTCACCGCCAGGGTCGGCTGCTCGAGCGGCGGGTTGACGCTCGTCTGCAGGATCGTCACGGGTCCGGTCTCACAGGCGCGAGGGAGCGGCTCGTGGCCCGAGTCCACGACTGCGTCGCTCGCGTCCGCCTGGCCGCCGTCGAGCTCGCGCGGGGCGTCGGGCGAAGCGTCGGCGGTGCTCGCGTCGAGCGCATCGCTCAACCAGATCTCGTTCGTGCACCCGGTGCCGAGCGAGAGCGTGATCGCGAGCGAGGCGACCGCGCAGCGTCGCAGCGCGCGCGTCATGGCGCAGTCGGCAGTGGAGCTTCGGTGCTCGGCTCGCCGACGCGCGGGGCGCGACCGAGCTCCTCGAGCATGCGATCGCGCTCGGGGCTCATCGTGCCCGACGGGAACCGCGC
>JALYRN010000483.1 GCA_030855295.1 Myxococcota bacterium
CGCGCGAGACGCGGCAGTGCGCTCCGCGGCCGCCGGCGCTTCCGCGCTCGCGATCGCCTCACCGCGGCACTCGCCACGATGCACGAACGGGCGCGCCGGACAATTCGAGCTCGCGACGAAGGTCTCGCCATCGCAGCCGCAGTAGGGCACGCGATCGCGCGCACACCCGCGCGCCCGAACGCAGCGCCACTCGCTCGCGCATCCCGCGATCCCGAAGCAGGTCTGCCCGCGGCCGCACTCCCGGCTCGACTCGCACGTGCGATCCTGCGTCGTCGGCTGCTCGTCCCAGTCGGGCACGCCGAGCTCGGTGCCCGCCGCGACGAGCTCGCCCATCCTCTCGCAGGCGCCGACGTGCGCGTAGGGTCGCCCGGGACAGCCACCGGTCGCGTAGAACGTGGTGCCCTCGCAGTCGCAGTACGACACCGTCTCGGCGAGACACTCGCGCGCCTCGCCGCACGCCCACTCGCTCGCGCAGCCCGGTGCCCCGCGACACTGCAGCCCGTCGTCGCACTCCGCGGTCCGCGCGCACGCCGGTCCGTCGGGCGCGCGATCGTCCTCCGGGACGGCGAGCGATGCCTCCTCGGAGCTCGGCGCTCGTGTCTGCACGCCCGCATCGACCGACGCCGCGCGCGGTCGTGCGGACGCCGGTCGCTCCGGCCCCGAGCACGCGAGCAGCGTGAGCGCAGCAGCGAGCGTCACCACGGGCGCGAGTGCGCGCATCACGGAACGGCATACACGAGCCGCGCTCGTGGCGAAACCCTGAACCTGTGGCCGCCCGTTCTCGTGCGAGCTAGGTTGCGCGCCCGATGTCGAGCTCGCTCCGAGACGTCCTCGCGTCCCACCGCGTCGTCGTGTGCGTCGGCTCCGGGGGCGTCGGCAAGACGACGACCGCAGCCTCGCTCGCGCTGCATGCCGCGATGCACGGGCGCCGGGTGCTCTGCCTGACGATCGATCCGGCGCGGCGCCTCGCGAACAGCCTCGGGCTGAGCACGATGACGACCGAGGAGCAGGAGGTCCCGCGCGAGCTCTTCGAGCGCCAGGGCCTGCCGCTGACCGGCGCGCTCTCGGCGATGATGCTCGACACCAAGCGCACCTTCGACGATCTCGTGCGCCGCACTGCGTCCTCGCCCGAGCGCGCCGAGCGCATCCTCGGCAACAAGCTCTATCAGTACATCTCCACGTCGCTCGCGGGCACGCAGGAGTACATGGCGATGGAGAAGCTCCACTCGGTGAAGAGCGATCCTCGCTACGACCTGATCGTGCTCGACACGCCGCCGACCTCGAATGCGCTCGACTTCCTCGACGCACCGGAGCGCCTCGCGGGCCTGGTCGACTCTCCCGCGATGCGCTGGTTCATCCAGGCGTTCGAGGGCGCGGGCAAGCTCTCGCTGAACCTCGTCGGCAAGGGCGCGGCGTTCCTGCTCCGAGGCCTGTCGAAGTTCACGGGCACCGGCTTCCTCGAGCAGGTCGCGGAGTTCGTCACCGAGTTCAACGATCTCTTCGGCGGCTTCCGCGAGCGCGCGCAGCAGGTCTCGAGCTACTTCCGGAGCAAGGAGGTCGCGTTCGTGATCGTGACGAGCCCGGCGCCGCTCGCGATCGAGGAGGCGATCTACTTCGGCGAGCGCCTCGCCGAGGCGGGCATGCGACGCGACGCGTTCGTGATCAACCAGGTGCACGTGCTGATCGCGGAGCCCAACGCGACGAGCGCGCAGCTCGAGGCCGAGGCGCGCGCGCACCTGCCCGAGGGCGCCGACGCCGCCAAGCTCGTCGCGCGCATGCGGCGTGCGCTCGACGACGCGCGCATCCGTGCGGTCGCCGATCGCATCGAGGCCGATCGCCTGAAGAACCGCTGCGGCGAGGACAGCCTCTACGTCGAGGTCCCGGTGATGGAGCACGACGTCCACGACCTCGGCTCGCTCGCGCGCGTCGCGAGCTACCTCGTCGGCGACGCGACGAACGAGACGATCACGCGCTGAGCGTCCGCGCGCGCTCTGCGGGGCGAGCACTCCTGTCGGCTCAGCGCGGCAGCGCGATCCCGGTCTTCGCCTCGAAGGGTCCGAAGAACGAGCGCTCGGTCGGGAAGCGGATCGCGGTCAGCGTCATCCCCGCGGCGAAGAACGGCGCCCAGTGCTCGACCGGACTTCCGGTGAAGCCGGCGAGGAAGCCGAAGATGCTGATCGCCTCCGAGAGCGCGAGCGAGAGGACGAAGGGCACGAACGCGAGGGCTGCGGCGTGCTTGCGTGCGGCGCTCGGATCGACGTACTCGCGCATCGTCGCGGCGCGGCGAAAACCCTGCAGGGCCTCGGGATCGGGGATCTCGCGGGTCTCGACCGAGGCTCTCGCGAGCGCGCTGCGCCGGAAGATCATCGGCGCGACGAACGACGCGATCGCCACGCCGCCCGCCGCGATGGCGAGCGGAGGCAGGAAGGTGGGATCGGGAACGCCCCCCGCGCCCCGCTCGAGCAGGCCGGGGACCGAGAGCATGACGACGTAGATCACCTGCGACGCGAGCAGCGCGCCCCAGAGGATCCGCGGGACCATCAGCAGAGCAGACGACGAGTTCGAGGCCACGCCACGATGGTACGCGAACGAGCCCGTCAGCGCGGCAGCGGGATCCCTGTCTTGGCCTCGAAGTGCCCGTAGAGCGAGCGCTCCGTCGGGAAGCGAATCGCCACCAGCGCCATGCCGCACACGAAGAAGGGCGCCCACGTCTCGAAGGGGTGCCCGAACGCCGCCGCGAAGAGCCCGACCAGGGTGACCGCCAGCGAGAGCGCGAGCGAGAGCACGAACGGCACGTACTCGAGGCCGGTCGCCCGTCGCCGAGCCGCGATCGGATCCACGTATTCGCGCGTCATCCGCACGGCGCCGCCTGGCCCGCGCACCGCGTCGGGATCGGGCACCTCGCGTGTGGGAATCGAGAGCTTGGCGAGCGAGGCGCGGCGCAGGAGCGCGGGGATCAGGAACGACGAGATCGCCCCGGCGAGCGCGGCGCCGATCAATGGCTCGAGCGTGTCTGGGAGCGGTCGTGCGCGCGCGATCTCACCAGACGCGATCCGGGCGAGGTAGAGGCCGGGCGCGACGAGCATCGCGGCCCACACGAGGCGGACGGACCTCAGCACCCACGGATCGGCTCGCGTGCTCATGGCGCGACTCTACATGCGCCGCGGGGCACGCGCCGTTGGCGAGACGCGATCGCGGGGCTAGGCTCGGTCCGTCTATATGAGCGCTGCATCCTCTCGTCCGATCGCTGCCGTCGTGCTCGCTGCGGGTCAGGGGACCCGCATGAAGAGCGCGCTCCCCAAGGTGCTGCATCGCGTGTGCGGGCTGCCGATGGTCGCGTGGGTCGTGCGCGGGGCGATCGCGAGCGGGGCGTCTCGCGTCGTCGTCGTGGTCGGGCACGGGCGCGAGCAGGTCGAGGCCGATCTGCGGACGCGGTTCGGCAGCGAGGTCGACATCGCGGTGCAGGCGGAGCAGCGCGGCACCGGGCACGCGGTGATGTGCGGCATGGAGCCGCTCGCCGGGTTCGAGGGCGATGTCGCGATCCTCTGCGGGGACGTGCCGCTGCTCGAGAAGGGCGCGATCGACGCGCTGCTCGCCGCGCGGCGCGCCGAGGGGGCAGGGCCGGTCGCGCTGCTGACCGCGACGCTCGACGATCCCAGCGGTTACGGGCGCATCCTGCGCGATGCGCGCGGCAACGTGGTCGGCATCCGCGAGCAGAAGGACGCGAGCGCCGAGGAGCGCGCGATCAAGGAGTGGAACGCCGGCGTGTACTGCGCCGACGCCGCCTTCCTGCGCGAGTCGCTCTCGAAGCTGACGCCCGCGAACGCGCAGAAGGAGCTCTACCTCACCGACGTGGTCGCGATGGCGGGCGAGCGCGGTGGGGCGATGGGCGTGCGCTGGGCGGCGGAGAGCGTGCAGGGCGTCAACGACCGCTTCCAGCTCGCGGAGGTGGAAGGCGTGATGCGTCGTCGCATCGCGCGGCGCCTCGGCGAGAGCGGCGTGACGGTGCGCGATCCCGCGACGCTCTACGTCGACGCCGATGTCTTGGTCGAGCTCGACGTCACGCTCGAGGCCAACGTCACGCTGCGCGGCAAGACGAAGATCGGCGCCGGCGCGCGCATCGACGTCGGCTGCGTGCTCGAGGACGTCGAGGTCGCGGCCGGCGCGAACCTCAAGCCGTACAGCGTCGCGATCAAGAGCAAGATCGGCGAGGGCGCGCAGGTCGGTCCGTTCTCGCACCTGCGTCCCGACAGCGAGCTCGGTCCCGACGTGCACGTCGGCAACTTCGTCGAGCTCAAGAAGACGCGCATGGGCCGCGGCAGCAAGGCCAACCACCTCGCATACCTCGGCGACGGCCTGGTCGGCGAGAAGGTGAACGTCGGGGCGGGCACGATCTTCTGCAACTACGACGGCTTCCAGAAGCACGTCACGGTGCTCGACGACGGGGCGTTCATCGGCAGCGACTCGCACCTCGTCGCGCCGGTGCGGGTGGGCAAGGGTGCGTACGTCGCGACCGGCACGACGGTCACCAAGGACGTCCCCGACGACGCCCTCGCGGTCGGCCGCGCCAAGCAGCAGAACAAGGACGGCTACGCGTCGCGTCTGCGCGCGAAGCTCAGGGCCGGCGCCGAAGAGGCGAAGGCGAAGAAGAGCGGCTGAACCTCGAGTCAGGCGGCCCGTTGCCACGTTCGTGGCATGGTCGTATGACGTTCGGATGAGCAAGGCGCGGCTCTCGGTCTCGGTCGACGCGGACCTCGTGGAGGCAGGCGAGACGTCGGTCGCGCGCGGCCGCGCCAAGACCCTGAGCGCGTGGGTCAACGACGCGCTGCGGCTCAAGGCGGATCACGATCGCCGGCTCGACTCGCTGGGCTCGTTCATCGCGGCGTACGAGCAAGAGCACGGCGAGATCACCGCCGAGGAGATGCGGCTCGCCGCACGGCGGGCCCGAGCGCGCGCCGTGCCCGCCCGCGCGATGCCCTCGCCGAGGCCGCCGCGTGCGACGAAGGCGAGCCGGCGTTGACGTTGATCCTCGACGCCGGCGCGCTCGTTGCGGTGGAGCGCGGCGATCGCGACACCATCGCGCTGCTGAAGCACGAGCTCCTCGCGGGCCGCGTCCCCGTCACGCACGGCGGCGTGGTCGGACAGGTCTAACGCGGTGAATCAGGCCGGCAAGCGAACCTCGCACGGCTGCTGCCCGCGATCGACACTGCGCCGCTCGACGAGAGCCTCGGAAGACGAGCCGGCGTGCTGCTCGCCCGGGCGCGCGCGACGGACGTGATCGATGCCGCGGTCGTCCTGCTCGCCAATGACGGAGACGTCGTCCTCACGTCCGACCCCGAGGATCTGCGTGCGCTCGCGAACGCGGCCGAGGTCCACGTCGACCTCGTCCGGGTGTGACGCCCGCGTCGTCTCGAGACGCCTCACGCGTCCCCGATCGCCTCGACCGATCCATCCCGAACGCGACGGGAGGCCGGGCTTTTGTGGTCGTTTGACATCGCGGGGGGGGGGGGGGGG
>JALYRN010000484.1 GCA_030855295.1 Myxococcota bacterium
TGCTCACGGGGCACAACACCGACTACGCAGCGATCCGCGAGCTCCTGCGGCGCCATGCGATCCCCGCAGACACCACGTTCGCGCTGCGAGGCAGCGGCGGGATGGCGAAGGCGGTCGCGTCGGCGCGGCGCGACGCGGGGCTCGGCTCGGGCGTCGTGATCGCGCGCAACGAGACGACGGGACCGGCGCTCGCGCGCGCGTGCGGCCTGCGCTGGCGGCGCGAGCTCGGCGACGAGCGCCCTCGGATGCTGATCCAGGTGACGCCGCTCGGGATGGCGGGCCCCGATGCGCACGTGCTCGCGTTCCCCGAGGCGGCGATCGACGCGGCGGAGATCGTCTTCGACGTCGTGGCGCTCCCGCACGAGACGCCCCTCGTCGCGCGGGCCCGCGCCGCCGGCAAGAAGACGATCACCGGCGACGAGGTGATCGTGCTGCAGGCCGTCGATCAGTTCGTGCTCTACACCGCCATCACGCCGAGCGCCGAGCAGATCGCCGCCGCCGCCGCGTTCGCGCTCGGCTGACGAATGCACCGCAGGGCGACACCACCGCCGCGCCCGGTCCCGCGAGCGCGATCGATCAGAGCCCGGCGAGCGCGCGGACGCGCGCGACGATCGCGTCGCATGCGACGCCGACCTCGGTCGTGGTCTCCGTCACGTGACGATCGGTCAGCGGCTGCCCGAGATCGGTCAGCATCTCGTCGAACTGCGCCGGCGCCGGCGAGAGCGAGTCGGAGTCGATCCAGATCAGCACGGTGCCGTCCGCCATCATCCGCGTGCGCACCTCGGGCCACGTCGCGGGCGCGGGCGAGATGCCGGTGTAGGGCGCGAGCAGCCCGGTCGACGCCGGATCGGGGCCGTTGTGGATCGGGCTGTCGGTGTGCACGACGACCACTCGCTGCGCGCCGGTCCGCCAGCAGCCGCCCGCGACGCGACCCGCCGAGCACGCGAGCGCGAGCGACGAGGCCGCGACCGGGCCGCCGCTCAGCACCGAGAGCGCCTCGACGGCCGCGTCTTGCGCGTCGTTGCCCGAGAAGCGAGTCCACGCCGCGAGCTCCGCCGAGATCGCGGTCGACGAGCTGCTGGGCTCGATGCCGCCCTCGAAGGGACGATCGCCCGTGCTCCCGTACGGCGAGAGCGGGTACTCGCCCGCGTACGACACGCCGACGAGCACGTCGCTCAGCGCCAGCAGCGGCGTGATGCAGCGGCTCGTGATCGTCGGCAGATCCGACGTCAGCGAGCCTTGGTTCGAGCCCGTCGTGTCGAGCAACAGCGTCACGTCGACGGGGCGCGTCGCGCTGCACGGCTCGACGACGGTGGAGAAGCCGCAGGTCGCGCCGCACTCGAGCACACGGGTCTGCCCGGCGGGGCAGCCCGCGCTCGTCCGCTGTCGCGCGCCGGGCGTGCACACGCCCTCGCCGCCGCAGGTCCCGGACGCCACGTAGGTGCACGCGTCGGTGCAGCGCGTCGCCTGCGTGCCGCACATGCCGCACGCCGTCGTGCTCGTCGTGCCGGGCATGCACACGCCCTCGCCCATGCACGCGCCGTACTCCCACACGCGCGAGGCGTTGCAGAAGCGCTCCTGGGTTCCGCACATCCCGCACGACGTCGCGTCGATCACGCCCGGCGTCGGGCATGAGTCGGCGCTGCACGCGGTGGCCGGCTCGAGCACGCACGCATCGCTGCAGAGCAGCTCGCGCGTCTGGCCCGCGGGACATCCTTCGCCGCCGCGCGTCCGCTCGCCGGGCGCGCAGGGGCCCTCTCCGGTGCACGCGCCCGTGGTCTCCCAGGTGCAGCTCGCGTTGCAGCGCGCGGCCTGCGTTCCGCAGTTGCCGCACGCGACGTCGTCGATGCTGCCAGGGACGCACTCGCCGCCCTCGCCCTCGCACGCGCCGTACGCCCACGTCCGCTCGGCGGTGCAGAAGCGAGCCGTGGTGCCGCACATCCCGCAGGGCACGGTCTCCATGACGCCGGGCGTTTCGCACGTCTCGGGCGGGCCGGCGTCGGGCGGACCGGCATCGTCGTCCGCGCGCGCGTCGGGCAGATCACCGGCGTCGAGCTCGGGCGTCCGGGCGTCGTCGCGCGCCGTCGTCGCATCGATCGGATCGGTGCCGGCGTCGTCCAGCGTGTTCGACACGGCGCAGCCCGTGGTCGCGAGCACCGAGATCATGACCCACCATGCGAACGCGCGCTGAACCGTCACTGCCCACCTCCGTGCCGGCGATCGCGCCAGCGGTGCTCTGCGCGCGATGCTCTCACAGGTCCGAAGGGCCGGGCAGACCGCTCACGCGCGATCGTCGAGCGAGCGCCCCGGTGGCGACGGAGCGGGCGCCCCAGGCGCGAGCAGCGCGAGCAAGCGCTCACGCAGCGTGGAGGTCGTCACCTCGCGCGCGGGGATCGGCGCGCCGACGCGCACCACGACGCGGGCGCGGAAGCGCCGCGACCACTTGCTCATCGGCGGGCCGTGCGCGCGGCTGAACGTGCTGCCGAAGAGGCCCTCGATCGCGAGCGGCACGACAGGCACCGCGCGGCGCGCGACGATGCGCTCGACGCCGGGACGGATCTCTCCGAGCGAGCCGTCGGGGGTCATCGTGCCCTCGGGGCAGAGCACGACGAGCTCACCACGCTCGAGCGCGCGATCGATCTCGTCGAGCGCCTCGTCGAGCCGCGCGGGGTCCTGCTTGCGCGGTGCGATCGGGATCACGCGGCTCGCCTCGAAGAACGCGCGGAGCGCCGGGTACTGGAAGTGGTGCTGGTGCATCACGAAGCGCGGCGGGCGGGGGAGCGCCGCGCCCATGAAGAGCCAGTCGTGGAAGCTCGTGTGGTTCGCGACGACGAGCGCGCCGCCCTCGCGCGGCACGTTCGAGATGCCGTGCACCTCGAGCCGGTACGCGGTCCCGAGCAGCGCGCGCGCGAGCGCGCGGAGGCTGCGCATCCAGACGCGATAGCCGAGATCGTCGGTCGACATGCTCGCGTTCGGAGCACGGACCGTACCGCGCCCGCGGCGCCCGCTCGTCGGCGTGCTGTGCAGCGCGCGTCGCGGGCTCGAACCGGCGGTGTGCAGCGCGCGACACAGCGAGCTCGCAGGAACCGCGGATCTCAGGTGATCTTCCGATGGCAGGCGTCCTGCGATGGGAGCGGCCATGCACCGCAGCCTCGCGCTCGTGGTCCTCGTGCTCGGCACCGCCGCTGCCGTCTCGCCCGCGCCAGCGCACGCGCAGCGACGCGACGGAGCGCGCATCGTCGCCGGGCAACAGCTCGTGCTCCTGCTCAACCCGATGGGCGCCGAGCACGCGCTCGACGTCGGCGTGCGCGGCTCGATCGGAGACCAGGGCGACATCCTCTTCCAGGGCGCGCACGCGCAGGCCGGCGCGATCACGTATGTCTCGCCGGTCTACGCGCTCGGCGGCGGATACATCGAGCTCAGCCCGCTGTCGTTCCTGGTGCTGCGCGCCGAGGTGACGGGCGGCGGCATCTGGCCGATCGGCATGAACGGGGCCGGCTACTACGGCGTGCTCGGCTACGACGCCGACGTGCGCGGCCAGGCGCTCGCCGCGGAGGACGGACGCTCTGCGAGCGGCTGGAGCTTCACCGGGAGCGCGACGCTCCAGGGCATGCTGCCGCTCGGCCCGCTGCGCGTGCTGATGGCGAGCGAGCTCGCGCTCACGCGCGCGCAGATGGGCGACGCGCCGTTCTACTACTCGATGAAGTACGACCTCGTGCTCGCGCGAGACGATCTCGTGCTGACGAGCTCGTCGTTCGTCGGCGTCGAGCTCGACGCGGCGAGCGATCTGATCGTGCGCGTCGGCGCGTACGACGATCTCCGCCACGTGCCGGCGTCGGGCTACGTCGGCCACCAGGTCGGCCCGCTCGTGATGCTCGAGTGGGAGGCTCCCGCGCCGGGCGTCGCCTCGCTCGCGGTGTTCGTGCGCGGCGGCTGGTACACGCACCACGTCACGCGCCGCGACGAGAGCACGATCCTCGGCGGCGTCGCGCTCTCGTACGATCTCGGGAGCGTCCGATGAGCATCGACACGAGTGCTCGCCCCGGAGGGACCGGACGAGGTCCGGACGACGAGCCGACCCGCCGCGCGCGGCTCGCGTTCGGCCTCTCGGGCTTCGCCGACAACGCGATCGGCACCTGCATCGGCGCGCACCTGTTTCTCTTCTACACCGACGTCGTCGGTCTCTCGCCGCTGTGGGTGAGCGCAGGCCTGACGATCGCGCTGCTGTGGAACGCGATGACGGACTTCGCGATGGGCCGCATCTCGGATCGCACCACGTGGCGCGCGGGCCGGCGGCGTCCCTACGTCGCGCTCGGCGCGCTGCCGCTCGGGCTCGCGTTCGCGCTGTTGATGTCGCCGCCGCGCGCGCTGAGCGGCGACGCGCTCGGCATCTACTTCACGGTCGCGCTGCTGCTGCTCTTCACCGCGAAGACCGTCGTGCACGTGCCGACGCTGGCGCTCCTGCCGGAGATGGCCCGCGGCTACGACGCGCGCACGCGCCTGGCGGCGTCGCGCGAGCAGCTCGGCAACGTCGGTGACCTCGCCGGCCTCTTGCTCCCGATCGTGCTGCTGATGGCGACCGGAGCCGCGGGCGACGGCGCGGGCGACGGGCTCGCGCGCGACGCGTTCTCGATCGCCGCGATCGTCCTCGGTGCGCTCGCGATCGCCGCGCTCTTCGTGACGTTCCTCGGCACGCGCGAGCGCCCGGCGGACGAGCGCCCGCGCCCGACGCAGAGCAGCGGCGGCATCGTCTCGGTCGTGCGCACCAACGCCGCGTTCCGCGCGCTGCTGATCGCGAGCGCGCTCGCCGCGTTGTCTCTCGCGTTCGTGCAGTCGCTGGTGATCTACGTCCTGCATCACGTGATGCAGGAGCACGACCCCGCGGTGCAGCTCGGCGCGTTCGTGGTCAACGCGGTCGCGGCGATCCTGTCGTACCCGATGTGGACGCGCCTCACCGCGCGCATCGGCAAGCCGCGCGCGTTCCGCGCCGGCCTCCTCGCGTCGTCGCTGGTGTTCGTGAGCGTGTTCTTCGTCGGCCCCGGCAACTACGTCGCGCTGGTGCTGGTGATGGCGTTCTCCGGCGTCGCGAACGTCGGCTTCTGGATGCTCCTCCACGCGCTCAACGCCGACGTCACCGACCTCGACGAGCTCGAGCACGGCGCCCGCCGCGAGGGCCTCTTCGCCGGCTTCGCCGCGCTCGTGCGCAAGGTCGCGATCGCCGGCGCCGCCGCCGGCGTCGGCCTCGGCCTCACGGCGATCGGCTACGTCGAGGGCGTCGCGCCGAGCGCGAGCGTGATCACCGGCCTGCAGCTGCTCTTCGCGGTCCCGACCACGCTGCTGGTCGCCGCCGCGCTCTTCGCGTTCCGCACCTACGCGATCACCCCTCAGCGCCACGCCGAGATCCGCGCCGCCCTCGACGCCCGCGCCGCGCCGGCGAGCCTCGCCGCCCGCCGATCGATCGCCCCGCGAGACGAGGCGCGCGAAGCGGCCTGAGCCACGGC
>JALYRN010000485.1:0-3544 GCA_030855295.1 Myxococcota bacterium
GGCCCGCCTCGCGTCCGTGCCCGCCGACGTCCGCGCCGTGCTCGAGCACGCCGACGCCCTCGAGTACGCCGGCGCGCTGCCGCCCGGGCACGAGCTCGCGCTCTGGAACGAGCGCCTCCGACTCGCGCTGCGCGAGCTCGACCGCGTGCTCGACGACCCTGCGCTCGACGTGACCGAACCTCATCCCGTGCTCCAGGAGACCGTACGATGAAGCCCCTGCTCACCCTCGGCGCGCTCGCGATGTCGCTGACGCTCGGCGTCGCTTCCTCCGCCCTGGCCGCCGACACGCCCCTCGATAGCGCGCAGCGCGCCGCGGCCGCCGGACGCCACGACGACGCCGCGCGCGCGCTCGAGCGGGTCGTCGCGTCCGAGGGCTACTCGCCCGACGTGCTCCTCGAGCTCGGCAACGCGCACGCCCGCGCGGGCCGCACCGGGCACGCGGTGCTCGTGTGGGAGCGCGCGCGCCTGCTCGCGCCGAACGACGCCGACGTGATCTCGAACCTCGATCGGGTGCGCTCGGAAGCCGGGCTCGAGCCGCCTCCGGAGAGCGCGATCGAGTCGGCGGCGCGCACGCTGCCGGCGCGTCACTGGCTCGCGCTCGGCGGAGCGGCGCTCGTGCTGTTCGTGCTCGGGGCGGCGGCGTTCCCGCTGTTGAGGAAGGGCCGCGGGGCGCTGACGCTGCTCACGGCGCTCAGCGCGATCGCGGTCGTCGTCTCGAGCGGCGCGCTGTGGGTCGGCACGCTCGCGACCGAGCGCGGCGTGCTCGTCGCGGAGGGCGCGGCGACCATGCGGCTCTCCCCCTTCGAAGACGCGGAGCCCGTCGCGACGCTCGCCGAGGGCGAGGTCGTCTCGATCGAGGCCGAGCACGACGCGTGGGTCCGCGTCGAAGATCGCGCCGGGCAGCGCGGCTGGCTGCCGCGCACCGTCGTCGAGGGCCTGGTGACGAGCGCCGTCCGTTGAAGTGGTGCGCTCTGCGCCTACGCTCGCGGACGTGAGGCTCCTTCTCGTCGAGGACGACGCGCGCATCGGCGACTTCGTGCGCAAGGGCCTCGAGCAGGAGGGGCACACCGTCGAGTGGTCGCACGAAGGCGAGGAGGGGCTCCGGCGACTGCTCGACGAGCGCTACGACGCCGCGATCGTCGACGTGATGCTCCCGCGGCGCGACGGCCTCGGCCTCGTCCGCGAGGCGCGCCGCCGAGGCGACAAGACGCCGCTGCTCGTGCTCAGCGCGCGCAGCACGGTCGGTGATCGCGTGGCAGGGCTCGAGTCCGGCGCCGACGACTACCTCACCAAGCCGTTCTCGTTCGCCGAGCTCTCCGCGCGCGTCCACGCGCTCGTCCGCCGCGCGACCGGCGCGAGCTCGAGCACGGTGCTGACGTACGGCTCGCTCTCGCTCGATCTGCGGACGCGCAAGGTCGTGCGCGAGGGCGAGGAGATCCAGCTGCAGCCCAAGGAGTTCTCGCTGCTCGAGTACCTCCTGCGCAACGCCGAGCGCGTCGTCAGCAAGACGATGATCCTCGAGAACGTCTGGGAGTACTCGTTCGACCCGCAGACCAACGTGGTCGACGTGCTCGTCTCGCGGCTCCGCAAGAAGATCGACAAGGACTTCGACGCGCCGCTGATCCACACGCTGCGCGGGGTCGGCTATGTCCTCCGGCACGAGCGCTGAGACGGGCTCCTCGCGGCGGCGCCTCGGCTCGCTCGCGCTGCGGATCAACCTCTGGTACGCGGGGATCTCGCTGGCGCTGCTCGCGATCCTGTTCGTCGTCGCCGAGCGCGTCACCGACGCGACGCTCGCGGAGCAGGATCGAGAGGAGATCGCCGAAGAGCTCGCGGTGCACCGGGCGCGCTATCGCGACGCGGGCCTCGAGGCGCTCGCGACGACCGCGCAGGGGCGCGCCTGCGCGGCCGAGCGCCGCTTCTTCGTGCGCGTCAGCACGATGACGAACCGCACGATCTACCTGCTGCGGCCGAGCGACGACGCGCTCTTCGACGCCGAGGCCATCCGGCCAGAGGGGATGCAGCCCGAGATCGGAGCGCCACGCGCGCCCGCGCTGGAGTGGCAGCGCGTCGTCGCGATCGATCGCACCACCTGGACGATCGCGGCGACGCCGCTCGCGCCCGACCGGGTGCTCCAGGTCGGCGTCGGTGATCGCGCGCGCGAGCGCACGCTCGATCGCCTGCGGACCGCGTTCGCGGGCGTCACCGCGGTCGCGCTCGTGCTCGCGATCCTCGGGGGATGGCTGCTCACCCGCCGCGGTCTCGAGCCGATCCGCGCGCTCGCGGCCACGACGCGCGCCGTCATCCGCGGCAGCGATCTCTCGGCGCGCGTGCCGGTGCGATCCACCGGCGACGAGCTCGAGGAGCTCGGGCACCTGTTCAACCGCATGCTCGCGCGCAACGAGTCTCTGGTGCAGGGCATGCGTGAAGCGCTCGACAACGTCGCGCACGATCTCCGCACGCCGCTGACGCGCCTGCGGACCTCGGCGGAGGTCGCGCTCCAGTCGGGCGAACGCGAGGCGCTCCGCGAGGGGCTCGCCGACGCGGTCGAGGAGTCGGAGCGTCTCCTCGTCCTGCTCCGCGCGCTGATGGACATCTCGGAGGCCGAGGCCGGCGTGATGCGGCTCGAGCGCGAGCCCGTCGATCTCGCCGACGTGGTGCGGCAGGTCGAGGAACTCTACTCGCACGTCGCCGAGGAGGCGGGCGTCGAGCTCTCGGTCGAGGTCGATCCGGGCACGATCGTGATCGCCGATTGTGCGCGTCTCGGTCAGGTCGTCGGCAACCTCGTCGACAACGCGCTCAAGTACACCTCGGCGGGAGGTCGCGTCCGCGTGCGGCTCGAGCGCGCCGAGGGCAGGGCAGAGCTCCGCGTCGCCGACACCGGCATCGGCATCGCGCCCGAGGATCAGCCGCGCATCTGGGAGCGGCTCTACCGCGCCGACCCCAGCCGCAGCCAGCGCGGGCTCGGGCTCGGCCTCAGCCTCGTCCGGGCGATCGTCGAGGCCCACGGCGGCAGCGTCTCGGTGCAGAGCGCGCCGGGGCGCGGCTCGACCTTCGTCGTCTCGCTCCCGGCGGAGCGCTGATCACCTCGCGGCCGGCGACCCGCTCAATTCCCGCCGTCGCCGAACGTGAAGCGCGCGACGTCGTCCCACATCGCCTCGAACTCCGGGCGTGTGAAGTCGCTCATCGTGCGCATCCAGTCGATGTGCTTCGGCGTCCCCTCGGGGCCGTCGAAGTGGCCGATCACGTCGAGATGATCGGCCCATGCCGCATGCACGACCTCGCCCCAGACCTGCGATCGCGTCGGCACCATCGCGTCGTTGCCGCGCGCGCTCGGGACGCGGCCGTACGCGCGGATCAGCGCGTGGGCCTGGGCATCGTCGGGCGGCGGCAGCAGGTGCTCGGGCAGCGTCGACGCGATCGCGTAGAGCGCGCGGTAGACGTTGTACATCGCCTGGTTCGTCGGGCTCGGGCCGATGCGCACCTGCCTGCCGATCGCCGGCGGACGCGCCTGCGCGACGACGCACCCGCGCCGCACGCCGTC
>JALYRN010000485.1:3554-5485 GCA_030855295.1 Myxococcota bacterium
CCAGACCGGTACCGAGCGCGTTGAACAGATCGAGCCCCTCCGGCGTGAGCTGGACGAGCAGCGTCTGATCGCGCCGCACCTCTGCGAAGACGCGCTCGATCTGCTGGCGCCGCTCGGGGCTGAAGTCCTTCAGCACGAGCTCGTACACCTGCTCGATCACGCCGCCCGACACGAGCCGCCCCGCGCCGGTCGTGCCGAGCGCGCTCGCGAGCACGACCAGCGCCGGCAGCGGGATCGTGCCCAGCCGGATCGCGTGGATCGTCATCAGCGAGAGCAAGAAGAGGATCCGCTGGCCGAGCAGGCTCGTGAAGAACGCCGCCGTCGGCGCGCCGTAGTGCGGCGAGCTGACCGCGACGACGGTGCGCACGCGCGACGCGAACCGCTCGACGTCGACGCCGCAGACCAGCGACGCGCGCGGCGCGACCGCCATCCGCGCGTCGAGGCCGCCGGTCGAGTGCCCGATCAGATGGATCGGCTCCTCGTCGCTCCCCGACGTCTCCGCCATGATCTCGATCAAGCGCCCGGCGCGACGCCGCAGCGATGCGGTCGGAAAGGTCGGCGCGTAGTGGATCTGGGCGTCGATCCCGCGCGTCGCGAGCCACTGCTCGAGGTGCTCGCGCACGTGCGCGAAGTAGCGGAAGTCACCGAAGTTCGCGAACCCGAAGAAGCCGGGCACGAGGTAGACGTGGTGCCGCACCCATTCGGTGTACCACGCGAGCGGGGGATGCTCGGCGCGCAGGCTCCCAGCGCGCGGTTGCTTCGTCGTGCGTCCTTTCGTATACCGGCGGCCATGTCGAGCCCGCAGAACTCTCCCGAGCGTAAGAAGCAGAAGTACCGCGCCACCCGGAAGCTGGCGAAGTGGCGCCAGAAGCGCGAGGCCGAGCAGGCCGCCGCGAAGCCCGCGAAGTGAGCTGATCGGTTCGAGGTGCGGCTGCCGATCGCGCAGGCGGGCCGCGTTCCACGCGGCCCGTGACCGCGAGGCACGTCGCCTGCATCGAGCTTGGGTCATGGAGACTCAGGAGATCGCGAAGGACCTCGCGAAGCGCGGTGCGAAGTGGAAGCTGGCGCGCGCAATTCCGGTGCTCGGCATCGTCTTCTCGGCGATGTTCGTGGTGCACAAGATCCGCACCAAGGGCGCACGTCGTGGCGGCGTGGACGCCGCGCTCGACATGACGCCCGTGGTGGGACGCCTCAAGGCTGTCTACGAATTCTTCCGCGGCGACATCATCCAGCCCCGGAGCGACCTGGACGCCGGAGCGAGCGCGGCGAGCTGAGACTCGGCAGGAGTGCCCGCCCCGGAGGGACCGGTCGATGAGAGCGATCTGGAACGAGACGGTCCTCGCCGAGAGCGCCGACACCGTGGTGGTCGAGGGCAACCACTACTTCCCGGAGTCGGCGGTGCGCCGCGAGCACCTCCGACCGAGCGAGACGCACACGACCTGCGGGTGGAAGGGCGTCGCGAGCTATCACGACGTCGTCGTCGGCGACGCCGTGAACCGCGACGCCGCCTGGTACTACCCGACGCCTCTCGATGCGGCGAAGCAGATCGCCGGCCACATCGCGTTCTGGAGGGGCGTGCGCGTCGTCGAGTGATCGGAGCGCCGACCGTCGCTCGAGGTCTCGGCATCCCGTGCGCGAGCATCCCCGAGCGCGTCGTCAAAGGGGCCGGCTCGTCCCCGGTAGGGTCGAGCATGAACGACCCGTCGCCGCGTCTCCTCGTGCTCACCCTCGCTCTCTCGACGACGCTCGCGGCGACCGGCTGCGGCGCCGGCGCCCGCACCGCTCCCTCGCCGCGCGCATCGGAGTGCGGGTTTCGCGTGACGTGAACGCTCGTTTCGCCGCGACGTGATCACCTGGAGCCGCTCGTTTCGCGGCTACGTGATCACCCATTCCGCGGGTCGTGATCGGCGACGCAGGTCGTCGCTGTCGTC